>JBILYM010000046.1:0-10473 GCA_044377725.1 Phycisphaerales bacterium | reverse complement strand
CGGTGCGTTGAATCTCTTCTTGCAATTCCTTCTCGCGCGCAATGAACTTCGTTTCTGCTTCTTTACGCATGTCTTCTACCGCCGTGAATGGGCGACGGAATTGCCCGCGCGCGCGAATCTGCGCAAGCGCGGGATTGCCAGCAGCCAGTTCAACGGCGTTGAGAATCATTGGGCCGTTGTCCGCAATAGCGCGCTTACCGGCGTTGACACCAGCACTGCGGTCATCAATGACCCACGTGTCATCTGAAAGTAGATCCGCGTCAGCAAACAGCAGGATGTTGGCCTTGCCTTTGGCGGCAACCCCGTCTGCAGACGGGAATGCAGAAACGATCTCGCCGGTGATTCGTGCCGCCAAGATCTTTGGCGTGCCGTCAGACTTGAAGTCCTTGAGAAGCTGTTCAGGGTCGCCAAAGAATCCCAGTTTCAGCGCTTGAATCATCTGCGATTTCTCGCCGGTTTGAACCAGTGCCTCCACTTTCGACACACTGCCGGGAACCTGGACGATTGCTCCGGCGCTCATGAAGTTCAGGGCCTGCAGCCCGCCGACCAGTGGATCGTTGGCAGTAAATGTTTCCCGCGTCATGGACAGCCATGCCGGGTAATCAAGTTCACGCATGCCGCCATTCTTGGAAGGGGCACGAATGCGCGTGGCGTGGGTGATGTCTCCAACCACCATGTCCTTGGCAATATCAACGCCCCACGCATTGAGGAGCGGGCCCATGTCATAGGTGGTGCCGCCGCGCTTGGCGCCCATCGCGCTTGCGTCGGGGCCGCTATCGGTTTCCGCGTAGGGATCCGCTAGAACCAGGAGCGGCTTTCCGGCAATCGCCCATGCGTCAATGGCGCGCAGCATGCCTTCAGTGAATTTGCGCGGCTGCACAATCATCAGTGCCGCGATGCCATCGGGAAGTTTGTCAGCGGTTGCATCAATCGGCACCACATCGGCCTGCTCGCCAAGCTGCTGGATCACAACTGGCGGCCCCTTCTGCATCATCGGGTTGCGCGGATCAGCCCCGCCTTCAAGCGGCATGCTGCTCAGCAAGCCCAACTTCGGCTTGGTGGGGCGACCAACCGAAGAAATGGCTCGAAGTAATTCGTACTCAAGAAGTGGCTCATTCTCTGGCGAGAGATACGGCAGCGTCTCCTTACGGTCAGTGGGCCCGCGCACCACCAGTCCAAGCGTCAGCGTTCGACCACTGCCATCAACGGCCAGTGCGGGCAATCCCGCTGCACGTGCTTCATCTTCCGCTTCGCTGAACGGCTCCGGGTCAATGAATCGAATCTCCAGATTGCCATTGGAGCGCTGCCGGAGTTCTTCCAGATACTCGCGCACCCGCTGCCCGTGCGCGCGAATCAGCGGTTGATCTTTGGAACCCTCTTGCGTCCAGAAGTAATCGATGCGCACTGGCTCATCAAGCGTGGCGAGGGTGCTATCAACTCCCTTGCTGGTGCTGTACAGCCGGTCTTGCGTCAAATCGGCGCGAAGGAACGGCACGGTGATGTCAATCACGGTGTTCAGTGCCACTACTCCCACTGTCACAGCAGCGATAGTCAGGAGTGCATTACGTCGAGTTTCGGTGCGTGCTGCCATGGGTGCTACTCCGCCTTCTTCCATTCGACCACGATCCCGTTCAGGAACAGAAACGCTGCCGATACTGACACGAAATACAGAACATCGCGGCCGTCAAGGACTCCGCGCATCATGCTTTCAAAGTGCGTCAAGACGCTCATCGCTGCAATGGCCTCCACCGCGGTGCGCGGCAGCCAGCCACTCACAAAGTCAAGCAGCATGGGGAAGCCGATGACCATCAGCAAGAAGCACGCCACACCACTGAGTACAAAGGCAATCACTTGGTTCTTGGTGAACGCAGAGAGAAATGCACCGATGGCAAGGAATGTGCCCGCCATCAGTGCGCTGGCGATGTATCCCACAAGAATTGTTCCGTGATCAGGGCTGCCAAGCCATGCAACGGTGATCCACAGTGGCGCGGTGAGTGCCAGTGCGACGCATGCAAACGCCCACGCTGCCAAGAACTTTCCAAGCACCAAATCACGAACCGAGAAGGGCAGCGTCAGCAGCAATTCAATAGTGCCGGTGCGCCGGTCTTCGGCCCAGAGGCGCATACTGAGCGCTGGTACCAAGAACAGGTCCAACCACGGCTGCACTTGGAAGAACGGCCGCAAGTCTGCCTGGCCGCGTTCGTACAAGCCGCCCATTTGAAACGTGAGTACGGCCGACATGAACAGGTAGATCACCAAGAAGATGCCTGCTAATGGGCTGGTGAAATACGCCGCGAATTCTCGGCGAAAGATGGTGGCGATACGTGCGGTGGAGTTCATCGGGCTGCTGCCTTTGTGCGCGGGGCGCCACCAGTATCGCTGGTGGTGAGCATGCGGAACACATGATCGAGTCGGTTGCTGGTGACGTTGGCGGCAGCCTTCGCATCCAGTGCCTTTGGCGTGCCGTCAAAGACAACGCGGCCTTCACTGATGATCACTGCGCGCGTGCACACTGCTTCTACCTCTTCAAGAATGTGTGTGGACAGCACCACGGCGCGGTCATCGCCAAGTCGGCGAATGAGTTCGCGTACTTCATGCTTTTGATTTGGATCAAGCCCGTCGGTCGGTTCGTCAAGAATCAGAATCGGTGGGTCATGCAGAATCGCTTGCGCCAGTCCGGTGCGTCGCTTGTATCCCTTGGAAAGCGTGTCTACCAATTGACGGCGGTAGGGTTCCAAATGCAGGCGTTCAATGGAGCGATCAACGCGCGCCCGCGCATCCGCACCCACATAGCCGCGTGCGCGGGCCACGAAGTGCAAGAACTCTTCAACGCGCATGTCGCCGTAGGCAGGCGCGCCTTCCGGCAGGTATCCAAAGGTTCGCTTGGCAGCAATCGGGTCATCGGCAAGCGCAATGCCATCCAGGGTGACGGTTCCTGCCGTGGGCTCAAGAAATCCGGTGAGCATGCGCATGGTGGTGCTCTTTCCTGCGCCGTTTGGCCCAAGGAAACCCAACACCTGCCCAGCGGGAACGATGAGATCAATCCCTCGGACCGCTTCGAATGAACCAAAGGATTTACGAAGTCCGCGTGCCGCGATCAATTCCTTCATGGGGCGGGCAGTTTAGCCGCGCGCCGGGTGATGTGCGCAAGACACTGTTGGCCGCGGCGTATCCTGCACAGGATGTCCGCTGTCACCAAAGTTCCGGTTGCCGTGCGCGCTCTTGAGAGCTTCGCGCGGCGATTTGGTGGCCGCCCCGCCGTCTTGGCGCGAGCGCCG
Organism: Phycisphaerales bacterium; assembly: GCA_044377725.1. Lineage (GTDB taxonomy): Bacteria > Planctomycetota > Phycisphaerae > Phycisphaerales > SM1A02 > UBA966. The sequence continues at coordinate 7,195 of JBILYM010000046.1, read as the reverse complement.
GGGCGCGTGACTCTCATTGGCGAGCATGTTGATTACTCCGATGGGTTAGTGCTACCGATGTCCATTGACCGCGACTGCGTTTCTGCAGTACGCGTGTCAAACGATGGCAGATGGCGCGCGTGGAGTGATGATTTGCAATCGCTTGCAGAGTTGCCGGATCCCGCCGCTGCGTCCACGGCGCCCCGTGCGACCGGAGCTGCCGCTTGGTCGAATCTGGCACTTGGGGTCTTGGCGGGATTTGCACGCGAGGGTGTTCGCGTGCCGCCGCTGGAGATGGCTTTCGCAAGCGATGTCCCCCTTGGCGCTGGCCTGAGTTCAAGTGCGGCGCTCACGGTGTCATTGGCAACTGCTGTGGCAGAGGTGCTTTCCGCGCCACTCTTTGGCATTCCCCTCGCGCGTATGTGTCAAGAGGCGGAGTCGGAATTCGGAGGCGTTCCCTGCGGCATCTTGGACCCGTTGGCCTCCGCACTTGGGCGTGCCGATCATGCCATGCTCATCGATTGTCGCTCGCTTGATGTGCGTTTCGTGCCGTTTCCACCAGCTGCGCGCGTGGCACTCTTGGTGTTTGATTCTGGCGTTCATCGTTCGCTTTCCGATGGTCGCTACGCGGAGCGCCGACATGAAGTGCAAGACGCCGCACGCGCCGCTGGTGTTGGCGTGCTGCGGGACTTGGACGAAACCAAACTTCGCACATTGAAGTTGCCAGCACTCTTTGAGCGCCGCGCTCGCCACGTAGTGCGCGAAATCCAACGTGTGCAATTGGCAGCCAACGCGCTTCGTCGCGACGACATGGAACTCTTTGGATTGTTTATGGCGCAGAGTCATCAATCCTTGCGTGATGACTTTGCGGTGAGTACGCCCGAACTGGACGCGCTGGTTGACGAGGCGCGCGCGCTCGGTACCGCTGGCGGGGTGTACGGCGCGCGCCTCACCGGAGCAGGATTTGGGGGATCAGTGATCGTGCTTGCCGATGCGGCACGAACCGGGATCGGCGAACGCATTGCGGCGGGCTTTGAGCGTCGATTCAAGCGCCCGGCGAGTTGGCAGCGCGTTTCATCTGCACCCGGCGCGGGGGTCATTGCTGCGGCGCGCTGGCCGGCGGCGTAACCTCAACGTATGCAGATCACCATCCTTGGGGCCGCGGGTGAGGTCACTGGTAGTGGGTACTTGGTGCAAACCGCGCGTGCCAACGTACTCATTGACTTTGGGATGTTCCAAGGTCGCGGCGCAGGCGACGAAAAAAACCGTGAGATTGACCCGGTTGTCCCTGCTCGTCTTGATGCGGTGGTGTTGACGCATGCGCATCTTGATCATGTTGGTCGGCTTCCGCTGCTAGTTGGTCTCGCCTGTGCAGTGCACGCAACGCATGCAAGTTGTGCGCTGGCGGAATTGATTTTGCGTGATTCCGCCAAGATCCAAGAGGGCGACGCCGTTCGCGAAAATCGCTGGAAAGAACGTACCGGCGCAGCGCCAGACGCAGTAGCGCTGTACGGGACTGCCGAAGTGGACGCGATTGTTTCGCGCATGCGCGGCCATGACTACGAGCAGTTGATTGAAGTGGCCGATGGCATCACCGCCCGCTTCCAAGATGCTGGGCACATCCTTGGATCCGCAAGTGTTGAACTCCGCGTTACCGAAGGCGGCACCACCAAGACCGTGGTGTTCTCCGGCGATGTTGGCCAGAAGTGCATGCCCATCCTTCGCGATCCCGTGCCGTGTCCGCCCGCGGACTTGGTGTTCTTGGAGTCCACGTACGGAGATCGCAACCATCGACCTGCTGAGGAGACATTTGCCGAATTGCGGGCGATTCTTGAGCAAAGTGCATGGCAGAAACGCAAGGTGCTCGTGCCAAGTTTCGCAGTTGGTCGCGCGCAATTGTTGTTGCATGTGCTGGCGGAGATTGCCCGCGATGGGCGCTCGCCAGTAGTGCCCGTTTACCTTGATAGCCCGATGGCGATTCGTGCCACGGAGATCTACAGCAAGTTTCCTGACGACTTTGACGATGAGTCACGCGGGCTAGCGCGTAGTGGACAAGCGCGGCGCGAGTTTGCCAACGTGAACTTGTGCGTGACACCGCAGCAGAGTCGCGACTTGAATGAGAGTTGGGATCCCGCCATTGTGATCGCTGGCAGCGGCATGTGTGATGGTGGTCGTATCTTGCATCACCTGCGCCACAATATTTGGCGGCGCGGCGTGCAGGTACTTCTCACCAGCTTCATGGGACAGGGCTCACTCGGTCGGAAGTTGGTGGACGGCGCTCAGACGGTCCGGATCTTCCGCGAGGACGTGGTGGTACGGGCTGATGTGCGCACCGTTGGCGGGCTCAGCGCGCACGCCGGACAAGGCGGTTTGATCGAGTGGTTCATGGGGACATCCAAAAAACCAGCCGCGCCCCGGGTGGTGCTCACCCATGGTGAGGACCGCCAGCGGGCCGTGTTTGCCCAGGCCCTGAGCGGCATCGGCGGCTGCACGGTGATCCAGCCCAAGCGCTTCGAAGTTATTGAAATCTGACGCCGCCGGCGGTATTTCTCCGCATTTTTGCGGGATCCGGCGCGCGACGGCCGCCGTAGGAATGCCTGATCCAACCGCCAGAATCGGGTTCGGCTATTCTGCCAATCCCGTTCCGGTAGATCGGTTTGCGGGTCGAACGTAGAGGAACCAGTATGAAGATGTCGAGCAATCACTCCGCCTTGAAATTCACTCTGTCCGCCGCCAAGCTCATTGCAGCGCCGGCCTTGATGTCAGCCATGATGACCGTGATGGTTGTTGGGGGCTGCTACGCGCCCCAGCCAACGGAGCTGTATCGCACCGAGAATCTCCCCAGCGAGCATTGGTACACGCTTGACGAAGATGACTCCCGCGTAGAAGCCCTGCCGCATGCACTCCGCAATTCATTGACCCAGCAGCGGCAGTTGGTTGCTCTTGAACAGGGATCGGGTGAGGACTCCGAGGAGCAGCCGCTCTCGCCTGGGACCATCAAGAAGGTCGCCGAGCTCGACCAGACCTGCAACGATGCTTACTTGATCTCGTTTGACAGCATCGCCAGCAATCCGACTCCGGACCTCAATGGTCAGTTTGAGTCATGGGACCGTCGCCGTCAGAATGATTCGATGGTCTACAACCAGAATTTCCGGGCACTCGCCGACGAGTGGAGCCGGTTCTGGCTGATGGAGATGCCAGGTGGTACTCCGTACGACACGGTGAATACCACTGGTCGCTTCTGATCAGCGTTCAAGCATCTGGTTAAAAACGTCCATCAGCCCGCCATCTTCGGCGGGCTGATGTGTTTTTACTTCAAAACCATGCTCTCCATCAGTGCCATGGTGTGTCAAGCGGTCGCCGGGCGATCACGAGGCCCGTGAATCGCCGCCAACGCTCCAAGATGGCATCCAAGAGAAGAGTTTCTCAAGCATGGGTGAGCTGGTTCCTTGGTGCTTTGCCATGGCTTGGAATTCACCAGCATCGAAGTACACGCCGCCGCAGCTGGTGCATTGATCAACCATCACGCCACCCAGCGGGACTTCCTTCATCTTGTTGCCGCACTTTGGGCAGCACATCCAATGCGCGGCCTTCTGAGCGCTGGCTTGCGCTGCGGCGCGGCTGGCATCAAGCCCTGCGCGCATGGACTGCAAGATTTGCTGATCCTTCTCGTGGAATTGGCGGTCTGCTTCGTTGTATCCGGTTGAATCTGAGTTTGGCATCGATGTGTGCTTTGTGCAGGGGGTGCGAGGCGGTGAAGGATACCGGGGTTCAGACATCGCAGACTCGAACCGCTGCGGCGAGAGCGGTGCGGGCATCGCCGCGGGGCATGAATTCCTGAGCCAACCAGCCCTTGAAGCCGGTTGCCACGATGGCCTCAGTGATCCCCTTGTAATTGAGTTCCTGAGTGTCATCAAGGTTGCTACGGCCCGGATTTCCGGCCGTGTGGTAGTGCGCGAGGTACTGGTGGTTGTCACGGATGGTGCGAATGACATCACCCTCCATGACCTGCATGTGATAAATGTCGTAGAGCAGTTTGAAACGATCACTACCGACCGCCTTACAGAGTTCAACGCCCCACGCGGTACGGTCGCACATGTAATCGCCGTGGTCAACCTTGGAGTTGAGCAGTTCCATGATGACAGTGACGCCGCATGTATCTGCAAGTGGCGTGATGCGACGCAGTCCGATGGCGCAGTTCTTGAGTCCTTCTGCATCCGGCAATCCGGCGCGGTTGCCGCTGAAGACGATCATTTGCGGAATGCCTGCAGCAGCCACTTTGGGCAGGAGTGCTTCGCTCTTGGCAACCAACTCGTCATGATTCTCAAGGCGGTTCCAGCCCTTGGTGATACCGCCCGGACCATTGGCCACCGCGCAGGTGATGCCGTGCTTGGCTGGAACACGCAGTTGATCTTCAGATAGCAACTCCACTGAACCAATACCTATGTCCTTCGCCATTTCACATAGTTCATCAAGGCTCATGCCGCTAAAGCACCACGCGCACACGCTCTGACGAATGCGAGCGCGGCGTGCCGGAGGTTGCTCTTGCGCAGACTCGGTGGGTGCGTACATAGAACCGGACGCAGCACCATGACTGATTCCGCCCAGCGCAGCGGCGGTGGAGGCAGCGAGTCCCGCGTGTACGAATGATCGTCGATCCATGGTGCAGAGCCTACCGGGCGGGCGAGGCGTGGTTGCCTATCCTGCGCGAATGCACAAGCCCGTAGAAATCACCATCGTGGACAGCCACACCGAAGGCGAGCCGACGCGCGTGGTGATCGCGGGCGCGCCAGTGTTGGCCGGGCGAACGGTGCAAGAAATGGCCGCAGACTTGGCGGCCCATCATGATTGGTTTCGGTCCGCAGTGGTGTGTGAGCCGCGCGGAAATGAAGTGCTGGTTGGCGCGCTACTGGTTCCAAGCGCGGATCCAACATGCACGACGGGTGTCATCTACTTCAACAGCGCTGGGCTCCTTGGAATGTGCGGTCACGGAACCATTGGCGTAGTGCGCACGCTGGCACATCTTGGTCAACTTGCACCGGGAGCAGTGCGTTTAGAAACACCAGTTGGCATAGTGGTGGCGCAGATTTCCGGGGAGTCCGATGGCATTGAAGTTGCCAACGTTCGGTCCTTCGTGCACCGCGCCGGCGTGACGCTTCGGCTTGATGATGGACGCACCGTGCACGGTGACATTGCCTGGGGTGGTAACGGATTCTTCCTGTGCGAAGACCACGGCGAAGCAATTGAACTTGGCAATCTGCCCGCGCTCAACCAAGTGGCGTGCGCCATTCAACGTGCACTGGAGCGCGATGGTTTGAGCATGGTGAATGCGTACCAGGTTGATCACGTAGAACTTCTGGGGCCGCCACGGGATCCGCTTAATCACGGTCGCAGTTTCGTCTATTGCCCTGGCGGCGCGTATGACCGATCGCCGTGCGGCACCGGTACCAGTGCCAAACTGGCGTGCTTAGAAGCGCACGGAACGCTTGCGCCGGGCGATGTATGGCGCCAAGAATCCCTGATTGGCAGCGTGTTTGACGCGTGGTACGCGCGCGCGCCCCAAGGTGGCGTATTGCCAACCATCCGCGGCCGAGCGTGGATTACCGCGCAAGGAACCCTGCTATTGCATCCCACCGACCCATATCGGCACGGCATTGTTCCGTCCGCTGTCCGCTGATTGCCCACTCATCACCATGACATTCATGCCAACATCATCACAGCCCATGCAGCGTGCCGACTGGAACGGCGTCTTTCCCGCAATCACCACGCCGTTCAAGGCTGATGAATCCATCGACCTTGATCTCTTTGGTCGGCACATCGCTTGGATGGCGGGGCACGGGTGTAACGCATTGGTAACGCCGGGTTCACTGGGCGAGGGCGGGCTTCTTTCCCTTGATGAAAAACGTTCGCTATGGACGCGCGCTGTGGAGGTGCTTGGCGATGCATTACCGGTGGTGGCGGCGGTGGGAGCATGTAGCACGCGCGAGGCGTTAGACATTGCGTGCGCCGCACAGGGGTGTGGATGTCGCGGACTGATGGTGCTGCCGCCGTATGCGTACGTTGGTGACTGGCGAGAGACCCGCACACACTTTGCGCGGGTCTTTGCAGCAACTCCGCTCGGCTGCATGCTCTACAACAATCCACCAGCGTATGGAACCGATGTACTCCCCGAGCAGCTTGAAGAGCTCGCCGCTGAGTTCCCCAATCTGCATGCCGTCAAGGAGTCCAGTGGGGACATTCGCCGCATGACTGCGATCCGTGCACGCATGGGGGACCGACTTGCCGTCTACATCGGTATTGATGACATGGTGCTGGAAGGCGTTGCCGCCGGCGCTGAGGGATGGATTGCAGGATTGGTGAACGGATTTCCCGCTGAAAGCGTGCGGCTCTTTGAGCTGGCGCGCGACGGCCGCCTTGAAGAGGCCGAAGAACTGTATCGCTGGTTCTTGCCGCTCTTGCGCCTGGATGCGGGCCCACAGTTCGTTCATCTAGTGAAACTGGCCGCCGCGCGCGCTGGTTGGGGCAATGAACGCATGCGCCTGCCGCGCTTGCCCGTTGACACAGCAGTGCGCGATCGTGCCATGAGCATTATTGATGTCTCCATGAAGGTTCGCCCCTCTATCGCCCGCTGACCACGCTGCAGCGCGTAGATTGTCCATCCACGTGATCACCGTCCGCGACATCCGCAAGTCCTTCGGTTCGATCGCTGCGGTCGATGGAGTCACCTTTGAGGTGCATCGCGGGGAGATCTTTGGGCTGCTCGGGCCAAACGGCGCTGGCAAGAGCACGGCGATCGCCATGTGTACTGGCCAGTTAGCGCCCGACAGTGGATCCATCGAGATTGGCGATGCAGGTTCGCCACGCGCGGCACCTGCGCGTGCACTCATTGGATTAGCGCCGCAGCAAATAGCACTCTATGACGAATTGACTGCGCGGGAGAATTTGGTATTTCTGGCACGCGTGCACGGAATGGCCGATCCAATGCGTCGCGCTGATGAACTGCTCGACATGGTTGGTCTACTGCCACGCGCGTGCGACCGTGTGGCAACATTCTCCGGTGGGATGCAGCGGCGATTGAACTTGGCTGCCGCCCTTGTTCATAACCCAACGGCAATCTTTTTAGACGAGCCAACCGCCGGAGTCGATCCGCAAAGTCGCACCGCGATTCTTGACGTCGTGCAGCGTCTCGCCATTGAGGGTCGAGCGGTGATCTACA
>JBILYM010000263.1:0-3543 GCA_044377725.1 Phycisphaerales bacterium | reverse complement strand
CGTACCCCCATTCAACCCCGGATCGAACTGATCCCGCTGATCGACGTGATGACCTTCCTCATCACCTACTTCATCTACGCCACCGCCACGCTCATGCGCGTTGACTTGGTACCGATGGAGCTGCAGCAGTTCACTAGCGGCAAGGCTGCTACCGGTGCGCCGGCCGTGACGGTGGCGGTCAACCTTGAGGGCAAGGTCTTTATTGACAAAGAGCCAGTGGAACTTTCCCAGATGGTGGAGCGGATCCGCGAAAAGGTTTCGAAAGATAAGAAGACCGTGGTTTATCTTGCGATTGCCGAAGGCCAAGGAACCATCGACCGTGCGCCGCTGCTGCAGGAACTTTGGGACCGGATGCGTCCGCTCAATATGACCGTCAACCTGGTTGGTCGCCCTGGTCTTGCTGCCGCGAACCACCCAACGGCGCCCGCGGGAACCGGCGCGCCGAAACCCTAAGTCATGCCCATTCCGAGCACCGACAACGATCGCGTCGGCCGGACCCTTGCGTGGGGCATCTGCTTCTCGCTGTGCTTTCACGCCGTACTGTTCTCGCCGCAATTGGCGGACCTGTTGACCACCAAGCCTGCAGAGGCGGACGCCGCCGAAGCCAAAGAGGCGAAGGACCCGAAGAACAAGACCGAGGAGCAGAAGAAGGCTGAAGAGAAGAAGGGCGAAAAGAAAGAGAAAAAACAGGGAGAGAAGGAAGAAGCGGAGAAACCCCCTGAAAACGGGGCGCAAAAGCCGCCGCCGCCGCCAGGCTCGCAAGACGCGCCTCCGATTGAAACACCCAAGCCATCGCCCGCGTATCCCGACGTTGAGGACACCTCCGTTGGTGAAGATAAGGGCGATGCCATGAGCGTGGTGATCATCGGCCGTGATGATTACGAAGAGCACATGGCGCAACTGAGCGTGGTGTCACAGGCCGGATACCGGATGAGTGACGCGGGCGGAAACGGCGAACAGAATTATGGTCGCGGCAGCAAGGGCGATGGCGGTGGTGGTGGTGGCGCCGCGCCGAACGCAACCGTGAACACGGTGGTTGCTGATACTGCGGGAACACCATCGAAGCCCGATACGACGGTCGTTGCAGCTGCTGAGCCCGTGAAGCAACCCGAGGGGCCAACCGTTCCGCCGGAACCGGCGAAGCCCGTCGAACTACCACCGACGCCAACCATTCTCACGCCAGCAGTGCCAAAGGACCCCACCCCTGCTCCGCCGTCGGATGCCACGGTGCCGCCGCCGCCAACACCGCCGCTTCCGCCCACGCCGGAGCCGGTCACCACCAACGATCCCACCGCGCAACCGGCCAACCCGCCGGTGGAGACGCCGCGGGATCCGAAGGTTCCAAAGCCAGAAGAACCAAAGCCCGTGCCGCCCGCGGACCGGCTGCCAGTTCCTGTGAAACCAGACGAAACCGCCAAGACCGCCGCGCCCACGACGCCAGCCACGCCAGTGCTGCCGAAGCCGGAAACCCCTGCAATTCAGCCACCTGCGGCGCAGCCTGGTGGCGGCATCGCATCCACTGAGAAGCCGCGTGATGGATCAAAGACTGACGCGCCCGGCGAGTCAGGCAAGGCCGGCGGCAGTGGTCCTTCGCCCACACCAGGTACTGGCGGCGAAGGCGACTTGAAGGACTTGGAGAGTCCCGCCACCAGCACCACCAGCGTTGATCCGAAACTCTGGAAGAATGGTCGACTGGTGGCTGCGCAGGGCGTTCAACTGAAGCCACGCAAGCCGCAGTTCACCATGCTGCAACAAGTCAGCAGTCTGCCCAACTGCCGACCACCGGTGGTGTCGCTGACCTTTGACGGCACCGGCAAGTGCGTTGATGTGTTCTTCAATCGTTCCAGCGGCGACAGCGAAATTGATGGAGTGCTCAAGAACTCCCTGTTCTTCTGGCGTGCCGCCGGAAAGAAGATCGATGACTTGAAGGGCACCGAGAAGGTTCGTATCACCCTGCAGTTGTTGTTCTGATCATCAACCGTTCAAGCGTGCGCCCCACGAATCAAGCGTTTCGTGTTCGCTGAGGTCATACCAAAGCGGAGTGACAGTCACGAAGCGCGCGGTCAGTGCTTCCACATCCGTGTGCTCAGCGGTGTGGAAAAACTCCATGCCGTTGCCATTGGGCCAGTAGTACGTGCGTCCATCCGGCGATACGCGGCGTTCGTATCCATCAATACCGGCGGAGACGTTCATCTTTGCTACACGAATAGGTGGCATGGGTGCGTCGGGGCTCTCCGTGCGCGGAACATTCACGTTCATCACGCGGTGCGCATCAAGCGGGTGTTGCAAGATGCGATCAATGGCGACGCGCGCAATCTCTGCGCCGCGTGCAAACTGCGTCTTGGTACGGTCGCCAAGGTGCAAACTCACGGCGATGGAGGGAATGCCAAGGAATGCGCCCTCAACTGCTGCGCCCACGGTGCCGGAATAAATGACATTGATGCCGACATTAGCGCCGGCATTCATGCCGCTCACCACCAGATCAGGGCGTGCGCCAACTCCGTACCACTCTTGCCACAGGCACCGCGCGGCAAGTTTGACGCAGTCCGCGGGACGACCTTCAACGGCAACGCCGCGCATGCGTGGGTTGGCCTGCACTTCACTCACCATCAATGGATGATGAAAGGTGATGCCGTGGCTTGAAGCGCTCTGCATGTCAGCAGGTGCAACCACTCGAATTTCACCAAGGCCTTGCAGCGCGTCATAGAGCGCAGCGATTCCGGGTGCGGTGATTCCGTCGTCGTTGGTAAGGAGAATTCTCATGTGGTGCTGGCTTGGTTCGGGTGATTCAGTGCAAGCGTTTCAAAGATTAGTTGGTTCAAGGATGTATTCGCGGCCGCCCCATCGCACCGGAGTGCGCGCGTGCAGATCGCTGGCGCCCGCAAAGAAGATGCGCGCAACGGCAATAGCCGCGCCCGGAAAGAGCAGCGCACTCCACACCGGAAACGAAGCGGTACGGTGGATCCACGCGAGCGTCGCCAAGCGAATGATCGGCGCTGCGATTCCAACCGCCAGCGCACCGACCGCAAATGCCCGCGTTCCTGCATCCATCGGATGGCCATCAAGAAGCGCGATGGCAGCAAGCACCACCGACGCGGTTCGTATCACGGGAATGGCAACCACGATCACCAAGAGTTGCAGCGCTTCCTTGCGCATGCGCGCTGGGTTACGGCGGCAGCTTTCGATGTAAATCCGCTTCCAACCGGTTTGAAACGCCTTCCAGGAGTCGTACATGGAGACCACCAGCATTCCGTCTGACACGGCAACGCCCTGCTCCATCTTTGCGAGCCTCATGCGGCGCGCAAAGGCCAGGTCTTCCAGCAAATCATCCTTGACGGCCGCATGTCCACCAAGTGCTTGGTACGCCGAGCGCTCAAACAGCATGAATTGGCCGTTAGCAAAGGGGCGACGCCCCTTGGCTGCATTGGCGCGCTTCATTGGAAAGAGCTTGAGAAGCATCAGACTGGTGACCGGCTGCACCACCATTTCAAACCAGTGCTTGTGCGTTGGGGAACTGAACAACGAAAGCATGGACAACGCGCG
>JBILYM010000045.1:0-10517 GCA_044377725.1 Phycisphaerales bacterium | reverse complement strand
CCGAGTTCAACGAGCTGGCGGAGGACGGGGGTTAAGTCAGAGAGTGCGAGTGACAATGTTCAGGTTCCAGTTCTAGCGAGGGGTTCTGCGTGGTGTGATGAACGCAAACAGAACAAATCGGTCATCTGTAGGTAAAGGCGGTAAATCAGTGTCTTGGAATCATTAATACGGGTTTCAGGGGTCACATCCATCATTCTTCTTCACGATCGGGGGTGCGATTTCCACTTGGCCCTGGTAATCGGCCGTACGCGGTGGGGTCTCTTCCACGATTCCTAATCGTTTCTAAACGCGCGGCGAGGGCGCTTGGTTCGTCCGAACTCCTTATAGTACTAGGATTTATGTTTCCCGAAGCGAGAAGTACGGAAGTCCGGGAGCGTCGGATGCGTTCAAATGCGTCCACCGCCTCTTGGAGTCTTTCAAGGGCAATATTCTCGGACGGTGCGCGCTTCTCGCCAAGCATGACCAAGTCAATGGCACAAGATTTCACGGTTTGCCCGCGCAATTCTGCCAATACCTCGTCCATGGTGAAGGCGTGCTGATCTTCAAGCCACAGATGAATTGGTTCCAAGATCATGCGGCAGTCCGGGTCTAGGAAGCTTTCGGGGGTGATGGCTTCGGTAACCGGAAGCGATGACCCGTCGTCCAAGCGAACCCGTGCCGCGCCCAATTGTGGGTGCGCCAGCAGGATGGCGAGGAGTCCACGCTCAGCATCGCGACGAGCGCGGGCCTGCGGAATAGGAAAGCCTTGTTCTTCCAAACTCGGTCGGTACACCGAGCCGGTCTTCACCTCAACCGTCTCCTCCGGAGCCGAGCGCGGCGTGGGCGCCTTCACTGCTTCAAGCGCAGCTTCCAGATCGCGTTCCGGCAGACCGGTGATGGAGCCCAGGCTGGACATCACCAACGTCTTGCGCAGACCAGGCATGGCGCGGAATCCAAGTTCCACGAGCCGTGCCAGCACTGCTTCGATCCGTTGCTGTTGCGCACTCAATCCGTTGGCACCGCGGAAATCTTGACGGAAGCGGCGGACGAAGTGCCGGAGTGCATCTTCGCTGTTGGCAAGCGCGGCATCGAAACGCTCGCGCCCGTCGGGCTGACGCAGCAGTTCATCGGGGTCAAGTTCATCGGGCAGTGTGCAGATGCGCACATCGACTGGCTCGGCAAAGAACACTTCGATGGCGCGGTCTGCGGCTTTCTGTCCAGCGGCATCGCCATCGAAGAGCAGGACGATGCGTTCGGCGATGCGTTTGAGGCCACGGGCGTGCTCGCGGGTGAGTGCAGTGCCGAGTGTTGCAACGGCGTTGGTCACACCGGCTGCGTGGCAGGCGATGACGTCCGTGTAGCCCTCGCAGATGAGTGCGGTGCGGGAATCAATGATGGACTTCTTTGCCAGATGAATTCCGTACAGGCCGCGTCCCTTGTGGAACACGCCGCTTTCCGGGGAATTCAGGTATTTCGGCTGGTCTTCGGCGTTGAGCTGCCGTGCGCCGAAAGCAATGGGCGCGCCCATTTCATCGCAAATTGGAAAGATCACCCGGTTGCGGAATCCGTCGATTGGACCTTGGCGTCCATCGCGCACGAGGCCGGCTGCTCGGAAGACATCCAGGTCTGGAACGGCGTCGCTGCCGCGGGCGCCATCATCCGTACGGCCGCCGCCTTGGTGGTGCGCGCGCAGGCGTTCGAGGTGGCGAACGAACGTGTCCCATCCATCGGGCGCCGCGCCAATATTGAAACGTTCGCGCATCGCTTCCGAAACATTGCGCGCATCGAGGGCGGCGCGGGAGCGAGCGCCAATCTCCGCGTGTGCCAGCGCCTTGCGATAGAAATTGGCGGCGATGGCGTTGGCGCGGAGCAGGGCGCGTCGACCGCCAGTGGCGCCATCTTCGCTGCGTGTCTGTCGCAATTCGATGCCGGCGCGTTCGGCCAACGCGCGCAGTGCATCGATGAACTCCATCTTGTGGTAGTTCATCATGAAGTCGATGGCGTTTCCGGCGGCACCACAGGAGAAGCACTTGTAGAAACCAGAACTCTTGTGGGTGACCACCGTCATCGATGGAGCGCGGTCGTCATGGAATGGACAGATGCCCACGTGCTCGCGTCCCTTGGGGCGCAATTGCACATGCTCGCCGATGAGCGCCACGAGGTCCGTGGCGTCCAAGACGCGATCTCTATCGGAATTTCCAATCGATCCAGCCACCAGCTTCCTTTCGGCGCGTCCTGCGCCGGGTTCGTCCGTTGTTCACTAAACGCAACGTGCTTCCAATGCGTGAGATGTTCACGCACGGAATCCCGTTCATTCGTTCAATAGCTCCGCCCACGATGTGCTGACTGAAAGCCCATGCTCTCTGCCAGGGCTTCGAGAGCGGAATCAGGGGTTTGCTCATTGGCCGGAGTGCCGTCATGGCACTGCTGGTGGCGCGTGTGAGTCGGTTGTCCCGCTGCGAAGCCGGACGATTATAGGCGCAATAAGCGGAAAGTCAACTAAATTGCTCAGGAATCGAAGTTGGTTGATGACCATGCAGCGAGTGCATCATCACATAGGAATGAAACACGGGCCGCCCTTTAAGTGGGCGGCCCGTGTCTTTATTCTTTGTGTTGTGCTCGTACCGGAGTCACGCGCTGCGGCTTACTTGCCCGCGGCCTTGGCTTCACGGAGTTCGCGCGTGTAGGTGTACTTGCGCTTCATCGGCTTCACTACCAGGCCGGAGCGGATTGCTCGGACCGAGGCGCGGACGCGCTTCGGGGCGCCGTCTTCCATGATGTCCACGGTCTGCAGATTCGGCTTGAACGTTCGCTTCTTGACCGAGGTAGTCTTGATACCAACGCCACCGAGGTACTTCGCCTTACCGCGGCGCTTGATGACGTTTCCAGAAGTGGTATGGGCACCGGTGAAGTAGCAGACGCGTGACATAGAGAGTCCTTGGTGTGATGCCCGTTGCGGCATGCAGCGGGGGATCGGGGAGGATACGCGGAACCGGCATTTCACGCAACACCCTGAACTGGTTGCGCGGCTCTGCGCCGAACCCTGTTATCGGCGTTACGACGGCGCCGGCTGAGTTAGTCCCGCCAGGTAAAGCAGTTCTTGGCATGCGGTTCCGTCGTTGGCATGAAACGAGCCCACTTGGTGGCTGTCAACGTCAAAGACGCCCCAGGCGTGCCCCTCGGGCGTCAGGCAGGGCACCACCAATTCGCTGCGGTCCCGGGGGTCGCAGGCGATGTAGCCCGCGCCCAGGTCTGCCACGTCGCGCACCACCATGGTTTGGCCGCTGACGAGGGTCTGCCCGCAGGCTCCGTGGATACCGATGGGCGAACATGCCGGCCCTGGCCTCCGTGCCCCAAGAATCATCCGCTGGGCGTCTGGCTCGTGCGGACAGTCGACGTAAAAGCCTGCCCAACTGACGCCGAAGGCTGCGAACGCTTTCCACCACAACTCCACGAATGCCTCCATGCGTGCCTCGCGGGACGGCAGGTTGGCAATGGCGGCAGCGGGCGTCCGCAGCGCGGCATAGTCGCGGTGGAGGATCGATTCCTGCATGCTCATACTGGTCGTCAGGCGCTTTCGCGCTCGCGGCGTTTCATCTGCTGAAGTGGCGTGCCGTGCTCGATAGCGTGAGCATCGATCACATAGACGGTGTTTGTATTGTCGAGCTCGGGCAGGTGATACATGAGGTCAATCATGATTTCGTCAACCACTGCACGGAGTGCACGCGCACCCGTGTTGCGAGTGATGGCACGATCGGCGATTAGATCCACTGCGTCGCGCGTGAACTCCAAGCGCGCGCCTTCAAGTGAGAAGAGGTGCTGGTACTGCTTGATGAGTGCGTTCTTTGGCTCGGTCAGAATTTGCACCATGGCATCGCGCGAGAGCGGATGCAGCGGGCACACGATCGGCAGGCGCCCAACCAATTCCGGAATCATTCCGAATTCAAGCACATCATCGGGGGTGACTTGGGCAACCAGCGCGGTGCGCTCGGTGACCTTGTCTTCCACGCCCTGTGACTCAGCCGAGAACCCGATGCGCTTGCGACCAATGCGCTTACGAACGATGTCCTCAATGCCGTCGAAACTACCGCCGCAGATGAACAGGATATTGGTGGTGTCCATCTGGATGTACTGCTGTTCCGGATGCTTACGCCCGCCTTGCGGTGGAACGTTGGCAGTGGTGCCTTCCAGCAACTTCAGGAGGCTTTGCTGAACACCTTCGCCGCTCACGTCGCGGGTGATGGAGACGTTGTGGTTGGTCTTGCCGATCTTGTCGATTTCATCGATGTAGATGATGCCGCGCTGCGCACTTTCAAGGTCGAAATCAGCTGCTTGCAGCAACTTCAGAAGCAAGTTCTCCACATCTTCACCGACGTAGCCAGCCTCGGTCAGCGTGGTGGCATCGCCGATTGCAAACGGAACGTTCAGGATGCGCGCGAGGGTCTTGGCCAAGAGCGTCTTGCCGGTACCAGTGGAGCCGATCATCAAGACGTTGGACTTGTCGAGCTCCACTTGTGACTGCTCATTCTCAAGTTGCGAGAGACGCTTGTAGTGATTGTGCACGGCAACAGACAATGCGCGCTTGGCGTTCTCTTGACCGATCACGTATTGATCAAGGAACTCCTTCATCTGCCGCGGTGATGGAATCTGTCCAAGTTGTGGGCGGCTGCCGGTGACACGGCGTCGCTCTTGCTTGAAGATGTTCTGGCAAAGGTCAGTGCAGTTGGTGCAGATGTAGACGTCGCTGGGGCCTTCAACCATTGGCCCAACTTCCCGACTGGTCTTGCCGCAGAAGCTGCAGGTAGTGACCTTGCGACCGCGGAATCCACCGTCACCTCCACCGCCGCCGCTACCGGATGCGCCACCGCCGCCGGGTCCACTGGGACCGCCGCTGGTTCCGCCGCCGAAGCCATCTCCAAATTCACGACCACCGCCGCGCTTGGAATTACCCGAGTTGCCATTGGCACGCTGCGGGATGGCGGGGTTTGGTTCACGGCTCGGCATAGGCTGCATGTGTCAGTGGTTCCTTAAATACGGTGGATCGGTCGCGAATCGCTCGCATCGATCGACGGGAGTAAGTCTATCGGTCTGAAAGGGGGGATTCTGAAGTGAAGACTTCCATCATGGCTTGCGAACCGTCATTCGCAAGTTCTTATGCGGATTCCTCAGAACGAAGACCTCTTATCGGCGGGATCGGGCGTCAAAAACCACAATACGCGCTATCGGCGCGGTGTTCGCCGTGGTTCCTCGGAGCCCCAGTCGGTGCCCCCGCGCTGATCCCGTTCCTTCTTGGCATTCTCGCGTGTTCGTTGCACCATGGCATCACGCGCGGTGTCAAACTCGCGGCGCGTCATTTCGCCGCGCTCAAGCATGCCGCGCATGTCATCAAGGGTGAAACCAGGTGATGCTCCGAGATCGGGCGATTTCGCAGCGCGCCGAGCCCAAAAGACAATGCCGCTTCCGCCGACAATCAGCACAAAGAGTGCCACGATGCCGATCCAGAACAGGGCGTCGTTTGACCCGGCGTTCACGCGCGGATTACCCCTTCTTCTTTGGTGTCACGCGTGCAGTCGCTGCCTTCTGTTTGTCGGCAACGATCTTGTTCCACTCTTCGGCTGGCACATCAGTGACCTTGGCCTTGGCAAGAACGCGGTCAAGCGTCTTGGCTTCGCGGATGGCCAATGCCATCTCATTCAGGCGGCCATTCTGCTGGAGTTCAGTACGAATCTGATCCGGGCGAGTGCCGCGTGAGCGAGCCATCTGCACGATCGATGCGTTGAGTTCGGCATCGGAAACATCAATACCAAGGTCCTGCGCCAAACGAGCAAGAATGAAGAACGCGCGCAAACGCTTGCGGGTGTCTTCTTCGCTGGCTCCGCGGATCTCGGCAAGGCGATGCTCAATCTGCGCCTCTTCCATTCCTTGCTGCTGGAGTTGGATGCGCTGCATCTCAATGTTGCGTGCAACTTGAGCGCCCGACATCTTCTCTGGAAGATCGAAAGTCACCTTCTCAAGGAGCCACTCGGCGGCTTGCTCGCGCATGGCGGCGCGTTGCTCTTGATCGCGGCGTGATTCAAGTGAGAGTTTCACTTGCTCGCGCAAGTTCTCAACTGCACCAAGACCAAGCGACTCAGCCACTGCGGCTGGTTCGGATGGAGTGATGCGTTCTGCTTGCGTTGGCGTGAATTCCACGGTGATTTCCGCACCGCGGAGGTCTTCGCGCTCATGAACTTCTGGACCGGTGGTCTTCAGAATAATGGTGTCACCAACCTTCTTGCCAGTGACGTGCTTACTCAGGTCGTCAAACATGAGACCGAGCACTTGTCCCTTGCCTTCGTCTTCCGCATCGGGCACCACTACCAGGCACTCAGCGGATTCAAAGTACGGGTCCTGCTTGGCGCCCTTGACGCGCACCGTGGCTTTGCCAACCATGCGATCGAGTGTCTCAAAGGGACCGTCGATCCGAGCCGGAGTTCCGAAGCGGTAGCCGAGTCGGCGAATCTCGTCGGCGAGGTACTTCTCATCAACTTCTGCCACTGGGCGGCTGACTTCCACGTCCTCCAACTTTGGCAGGGTGATTTCTGGGATGACTTCAATATCCATCGAGACTTCGATCGCCTTGCCGCGCTTGATCTCAACATCAGCGGCTGCCTCGTCTACCTCTGGGTCTGCAACGGGCTGGAGCTTGTGATCCTGCAGCGCCTTGGAGTACGCATCGGTCAGGAGCCGGCGGCGCAGGTCTTCCATGATCGACGCGCCGAAGCGCTTCTCGATCAGACCGATCGGTGCGCTGCCGCGGCGGAAGCCGGGGATGTTCACCTCGGTGCGAGCATTGGCATACGCCTCGGTGAGGCGCTCATCCACCATCGCTGCTGGAATGGTGATCTTGAGTCGCTTGCGCGCAGGTCCAATGTTCTCGACGACGACGGTGCTCTCAGTGGCCATAGTGTTGCTCGATCAGGTCTGGTGTCTGGGTCTGGGGAAAGCGAAGCAGTATACGGTGATTGGCGACCATCGCCGAATCGTGTCCGTCACTTCATGAGAAGCATTTCGGCGTAGGTGGGCAGGGGCCAATTGTCGTCCGGAGTCACGCGTTCAAGCGCATCGCAGGCGGCGCGAACACGTGCCGTTGCGGGCACGGTGTTGTCGCGCAGGAAGCGCATCTCGGTGGCATGATCCTTGTGGTGCTTGGCAGCGAGTTTCTCCAGTTCAGCAACAGCAACCCGCAAATCATTCACAAGACCGACGTAATGGCGCAGGTCAGCTTGTGTTTCCGCGCAGTCAACATCGGCAGCAAGCGTTGCGCCCACCGTGGTAGCCAATTCTTCCTGGGTCCGGAGACCAGCAGGGAGAATTTGCGTGCGGACCATCTGAATGATCGTCCGAGTTTCGATACCAATCACCGTGCAGTAATTCTCGACGAGCACGTCATAGCGAGCCTCAAGTTCGCGCGCGTTCAAGACGTGGTACTTCGCAAAGACATCGCGCGCCTTCTTGGTGCTGAATGCGCTCAAGGCTTCAGCGGTGCTGCGCAAGTTGGGAAGGCCACGCTTCTCTGCTTCCTTGTGCCATGCTTCGCCGTAGCCGTCGCCGTCAAAGCACACGCGGCGGTGCGCCTTGATGGTTTCCTTGAGGACGGCCTTGACGGCAGCCTCCAGTTTCGCTGCGGAAGGATTCTTGCCGGCCTTCTTCTCCAGTTCAGTTGCCAAGTAGTCAATACTCTCGGTAACGATGGTGTTGAGGACGGTGTTCGGCCATGCAACGGCACTTGTTGAACCAACGGCGCGGAACTCAAACTTGTTGCCAGTGAAGGCAAACGGAGACGTGCGGTTGCGATCACTTGCGTGGCGCGGAATGTGCGGAAGGCTGGTAGCACCAAGGTCAAGTTCGCCGCCGGTCTTGGTCTTCTTGGGCGAGCCAGTCTGCAACTGATCCAGGATGTCAGTGAGCATGTCGCCGAGGAAGATGCTCATGATGGCTGGTGGTGCCTCATTTGCGCCTAAACGGTGGTCATTTGCGGCACTTGCAATGGATGCGCGCAACATATCGGCATGCAGATCGACGGCGCGGATCACCGCGGTCAGGAACACCAAGAATTGCATGTTGGTGTGCGTGTCCGCGCGTGGATCAAGAAGATTGATACCGGTGCTCGTGGACATGGACCAGTTGTTGTGCTTGCCACTTCCATTGATGCCTGCGAACGGCTTCTCATGGATCAAGCACTCAAACCCATACTTGCGAGCCACCATGCGCAACACTTGCATGGTGATCATCTGGTGGTCAACGGCGATGTTGGCATTCTCAAACATCGGCGCCAATTCGTACTGGCTTGGAGCAACTTCGTTGTGACGCGTCTTGGCTGGAACGCCAAGCTCAAAGAGCCGTGCCTCTACTTCTGCCATGAAGGTCAGTACGCGATCCGGCACTGCGCCAAAGTAATGGTCATCCAGTTGATGACCCTTGGGCGGATTGGCGCCCATCATGGTTCGGCCAGTCATCATCAAGTCGAGGCGTTGCTCAGCCTGCTCGCGCTCGACCAGGAAATACTCCTGCTCGCAACCGAGGGTGCCCACGACGTGGGAGACACCAGCATCGTGACCAAAGATCTTCAGAATGCGCATTGCCTGCTTGGAAAGCGCCTGAATTGAACGCAAGAGCGGGGTCTTCTTGTCGAGCGCTTCGCCGGTCCAACTGACGAACGCGGTGGGGATGCACAGGGTGGTGATGCCCGACGGATTGCGCAAGAGGAACGCTGGACTGGTGGCGTCCCACGCGGTGTAGCCGCGCGCTTCGTAGGTATCTCGGATTCCGCCCGACGGGAAGCTTGATGCGTCCGGTTCGCCGATCACCAGTTGATTGCCGGAGAACTGTTCGATGGCGCTGCCATCAGACATTGGATTGAGGAATGCATCATGCTTCTCAGCAGTGATGCCGGTCAGTGGTTGGAACCAGTGGCAATAGTGCGTGGCACCGTGTTCGATCGCCCAATCCTTCATGGCAACGGCAACCGTGTTGGCGATTGCTGGGTCAAGCGATGTGCCTTGACTCATGGTGCGCTGCAACTTTGTAAAGACGTCAGTCGGCAGGCGCTTCAGCATGGTGTCGCCGCTGAAGGTCATGCAGCCAAAGTAGTCAGAGGCGCGCGTTGGGTTGTCGAACGTTGAGGTGTTGGAGCTCATGTGCGTGCCGTGGGAACTATTGATGAACGGGTTCATAGTGGTCGGAGGGCCTCCTAAGCCCAAGTTGATAACTGTATGTTGACAGGAGGGGGCGATCAACCCCCCCAATTCACGGCGGAATCGAGCGAATCCCCGGATTTAGCCCAAGATTGAGCGGCGCCGCTTCACGTAGTCCCAAACCACGAAGCGGTCGAGTTCCCGTCCGGCAACAAAGAACACGCGGCCACCCGTTGATTCTGCCATGCGGTGCGCAAACTGCACATCGTCTTCGGTCTGGCTCCAACTTGGCAGCAGGAACACGTTGATAGTGATGCCAGCCTCTTTGCAGCGCATGGCTTCACGGATGGTTTCGCGCTCGGTGCGTGGATCCGGCGGATACATCATGTACAGATCGCTGCCCTCAAAGTGCGCCGTTGGCAGTCCATCAGTGATCAGCATCACTTGGCGATTTGGCGTTGGCCTGCCACCGAGCCACTGCCGCGAAAGTTGCAGCGCGCGCTGGATGTTGGTGAAGTGCAGCGGCAAATCCATCTCAGTGATGTCAGGATCCGACATGTCAGCGCGCAGACGCACCACCGACTCTCGAATGGTGACCGGCTTGGGCATGATGCTCGGGATTTCCCCCGACGATCGCAATTTGGCAACCGTGTACATCTCAACAAACTGCAAATAGTCGCCGGGGTAGTCGCTACGAATGAGACCATCGAGCGCCATGGCCATGCGCTTCGCTTGCACGTACTGACCACCATTGCGCATGGAGCCGGACATATCCATGATGACCGCCGTAGCGCACTTTGGTTGCTGGCGGGTCTTGTGGACCACCATGTCGTCCGAGCGCATGCGTACCGGAGTGCCGGGCGCGCGCGGGCCGTCGGCGGATTCGCGGAGCAGTGCATTCACCATGCTCTGCGGAATATCCATGGCGGACGGACTATCGCCAAATTCGTAGGGCCGCGTGGAAGGCAATTCCACCGCGCCGTCTGGGCTAGCGACGCCTTCGTGCCGTCCGCTCCGCGCTGCTTGCAGACCGCCAAAGATGGTGGCCAGCAGGCTGCGCTGGTATAGGCGCATGGCCTTGGGGCTGACTTGCCAGCCACCTTCTGGAGTGCGGGCGAGGCCTGCATCCTCGGCCAAACGCTCCAACAATTCATTCACTCTTCGTTGGGCCTCGCGGAGAGAGTCGACCTGCTCTTGCGGCGCGAACTCTTCCAATGCATCCATATCAATGATGGCTGGCTTTGCATTCTTGAGTGCTTCGCGCAACTGCTCAAGGAGGCGCTCGAGTTCTTCTAATTCCGCCTTCACCTCAATAGCGCCTGGTACATCAAGCGCTTCGCGACCGCTGAACGACCATCGTGA
>JBILYM010000262.1:0-3546 GCA_044377725.1 Phycisphaerales bacterium | reverse complement strand
GTCCCATCACGCTGTTCACTCCCACCCCGGAGTGGAGCGTGACATTTGCCGGTGAAGTGCGAAACCTGCAGCCAGAAAAACGCATTGACCCGAAGTCCATCCAGCGCATGGACCGCTTCTCTGTGTTCGGAATGTGCGCGGCGGAAGAAGCGGTCGCTGACAGCGGCATGGACTTCTCACAGGGCGATCCGTACCGCTACGGCGTGGCGATTGGCTCTGGCATCGGCGGCATTGACACCATTGAAGTTGGCCTACGAAAGCTCTTTGATCGCGGTCCGCGGTCAGTCAGCCCGTTTGTTGTGCCCAAGCTCATGGTGAATGCATTGGCTGGAAATGTCAGCATTCGATTTGGCTTAAAGGGCGCAAACATCGCCACCGCGACTGCCTGCGCCACCGGAAGCCATGCGATCGGCGCAGCATTCCACATCATTCAGCGCGGCGACGCGGATGTGATGGTGGCTGGTGGCAGCGAAGGTGCAGTCACCCCGCTCTGCGTTGGTAGTTTCGCGGCAATGAAGGCGCTCAGTACGCGCAACGATGATCCAACCCGAGCCAGTCGACCATTCGACCGTGACCGCGATGGATTCGTGCTTGCTGAAGGCGCGGGAATCATTGTGATGGAAGAACTTGAACATGCGAAAGCACGAGGCGCACGCATCTATGCGGAGCTAGTGGGCTTTGGGGTTACCGGTGATGCCACGCATATTGCGGCACCCGACGATCAGGGTCGCGGCGCACGCAAGGCAATGGAAATTGCTTTGAAGGATGCAGAACTGAACACCACTGATATCAAATACATCAACGCGCACGGCACCAGCACCCCCTTGGGTGACAAGGCGGAAGTCTTGGCGGTGAAGTCGCTCTTTGGTGGGCACGCTGCCAACATTGCCATGTCGAGCACCAAGGGCGTTACCGGGCACACGCTCGGCGGCGCTGGCGCGATCGAAACCGTGGCAACCGTGAAGGCGATTGTGGAGGGCGTACTACCCCCCACCATCAACCTTGAGAACCCCGACGAGGGCTTTGACTTGAACTTTGTGGCCAATGTGGCGCAAGAGGTCAAGTTTGACTATGCCATCAATAACTCGTTTGGATTCGGCGGCCACAACACCTCTATGGTGCTAGCCCGATTCCGTGGCTGAATCTGCATCGCTGGGGGGCACGAACCCACATCCGATGTACAAAGTGTCACGAGAGCATGCCTCCGCGATTAGCGCCGTTCAACGCGGCCTTGCGGACATTGCTGTCGACCGCCACTTTGAGAATGACCCTTCGATGCATGGGCGCTACGGACCCGAAGGGCGACGACTGTGGCGCACCGAGACCCTGGCGCGAATTTCACATTTAGTCGAAGCCATCGCCTGTCACCGGCCCGAGTTGTACGGGGCTCATGTGGCTTGGGCTGCTGAGGCACTTCGTGCGCGCGGGGCTTCGGAAGCTGACATCCAAGGTCATGTCTTGGCGCTGTGCAGCTGCCTGTCGAAGGAACTCCCTGACGCTGTCGCTACGAGCTTGAGTCCGTTCTGCCAAGCGGCTACCGCTGCGATCGCCGATCCTCCGGATCATGAACACAGCCTCATGGAAGCAACTGCACAAAGTGCAACGCTGTCGCGGCTGGTCTTGCTGCATCTCTTACAGCGGGACCAAGAGGCAGCCGCAAGCATTGCCGTCGAGGCGCTGCGCGGCGGAATGCCACTCATTGCTGTGTATGAGCGCATCATCGCGCCAGCGCTGTATGAGATCGGCCGCATGTGGCACATGCAGGAAGCCTCCATTGCGGATGAGCATTTCTGCAGCGCAGCAATGCGCTCCATCGTTACGCAATTGCGCGCGTCGGTGCAGGCACCACCCGCCGATGGGCGACGCGTGCTGTGCTGCACCGTGGGCGGAAACTTTCATGACGTTGGAATTCGCATGGTTGCCGATGTCCTGGAAATGGACGGGTGGACCGTTGAGTTTCTTGGAGCCAACGTGCCAGCCCATGAAGTGGTCATGTCGATTGTTGACAGTGCGTCGGACGAACGTCGCGCGTTCCACTTGGTTGCAGCCAGTGCGTCCACCCTGCTCTCAGTACGCGCGGCCATGGATCTTGCAGATGCCATGAATGCCTATCCAGAAGCTCACGACGTACCACTCCTTGTTGGCGGCGGAGTGTTCAACGCCAACGACGGGCTTGCGGAGTCCATCGGGGCAACGGCAGCCGCCGGAAGTCTTAGCGAAGCGGTCGCCGTGGCCGCGCGCCTAGTGCCGGCACCGGGCGCATTGAAGCCTCACTGAGCGGCGGTAGATCCGCCTGCGAAGTGGTGAATGAAACTCCAGGAAGCGCTACTGCCAATCGCCGGGCCAGTTCTGGCATGTAGCCGCGCTCTGTCTGCGTGTGACCCGGCAACAACAGCGTGATGCCTGCGGAAATTGCCGCCAGGTGGTCATGGTGACGCGCTTCGCCAGTCACCAAGAGCGTTGCGTCGCGCGCGGTTGCTTCGGCAAGAAAGGACGCACCTGAACCTGGGCACAGCGCAATCCGTGTGTGACGCAATCCTTCGCAACCAGGTGGGCACACGGAGTCAATGCGCTTGGTGGCGAGGTGGCGGCGCAGGCGTGCCGCAATCTCTCGAGCCGTGGCCGGAGTACGCAAGACCAGCAGTCGTCCCGAGCCTTCGTCCAATGATGGGCGCGCGGCCAGTGCGTGGACTTCAAACACCGGTTCTTCATAGGGATGGACCGCCCGCAGAGCTGCAATAGCCCAGGGCAATCGTGCCGCACTGCTGACCATTTCGATGCGCTCTTCGCGAACTTCCTGAGTCACGCCGCGCGTGCCCACTGTGGGCTTTGCTGCAGCATTTGCGCGAAATGTTCCGGTGACATCGCCACGCACGGTGCACTGATCGTATTGACCGATGACTCCAGCGCCCGCTTGCGCGAGTGCATCACGCACGGACTGCGATGCGTGCACGGGCACAAACACAACCAACTTGAACGCCTCGCCACCGGGCAGCAGCGCAGCCGGCCGAAGCGGCTCGAACCCGGCGCTCAAAGCGAGTGCATCTGCTCCGCCAGCAATGCCCTCTGCAAGCCAATCGTTCACTCCGCCCTTCACTGCATCAAGGGCCGTATGTGGCGAGAGAAGCGCAATGCCCGCTTGCGCCGCATCAAGCAAGAGGCGCTGTCGTGGGTCGTCCGATGCCAAGCGTTTGAGTGGGTCAAAGATGGGCGGGTGGTAGCTGACCACTGCATCCACGCCCAGCGCGAGTGCCTCTTCCATAACGGCCGCTGTCCAATCCACCGCCACAAGCACGCGGCCGCAGGGCGCGGCGCGATCGCCAAGCAAGAGACCAACGTTGTCCCAACTTTCAGCAAGCCGAGCGGGCGCCACAGCCTCCATGGCCGCGGCAAGTGCCCCCACCGACGAGGGTCTGCCAGCGGGCGGGCGCCCCGATCGACGAGTCCGTCCAACAGGAGCGATCGGGCGGGGGCGGCGTGGTGATGGGCGTGCCATGGATTGCAAGAGTAGCGTTCATTCGTCCGGAAACCCCTTGACGGGGGGCC
>JBILYM010000261.1:0-3547 GCA_044377725.1 Phycisphaerales bacterium | reverse complement strand
AATTGCTGGAACATCCGTGTGCAGAACGCGCCACGCGCGCGCGCGAACTGCTGCTGAAGTTTCGGGCAGATCGGCGATGATTGAATCAACGATGGCAGTGATACGAGACGCAATGGATTCACTTCCTTCGCTTGCGCCAGCATTTGCCGCACTGTTGCCCTTGCTACCGGGCGCCCGCATTGCCTCTTCCAGGCAGAGCACCGCCAGCCAGCGCGTGTCACCGGCACGATCGCCTTGCATTTCCTTGGCCGCCTGAAGGAACGCATCAGCCGCTTCCGCGGGCCGCCCTGCCCCTCGAAGCACGTATCCATTGAGTGCCCGCGCGCCCGCCGAGACAGTTGGCGAAACTCCCGGGCCAATCGCACCGGCAATGCGATCGGCTGCGCGTTGCCATGCAGCCGCAGCCTCCACCGTCTTTCCTTCTTCTTTCAATCGATTGGCATCAGCAGCGGCGCGTACCGCCGCAAAGAGTTGCGCGCCAGATCCGGACTCCTCCGCACCCGGCGCCAATGAAATCAGTGACAGTTCACGCAGCTTGCCAGCGGCTACCAGTCGACCAACTGCTTCGGTCAACAGTTCTGCAGCGCCGGGCGCATCCGGCTTGCGTCCAGCGCGTGCAGCGGCAATCAATGACATCCCCACACCCTGCGAGCCGTCACCCTCGCTCCGCAAGAAGGTCAACGCTGTTTCCAATTCCCCGCGGTCCAGGTACGAAGCAATGCGCCATGCCGGCAACTTAGTCCGCACCGAGGTATGCGTTCCAGGCGATGCCAGCAATGCAAACCACGCATCCGCCGTGGCGCCCGTTTGCACCAGGCTTGCAGCAAGTGCGGAACCAAGAATAGAACTGGCGAACCCTTCGTTACTGCGCAGGTCTACTGAAACATCACCGGGGTCGATGGCCGCCTTGCCGGGCTCAATGAGATTGGCAAACCAGCCCATGGAATCCTGGCCGCGATCGCGCCAATCCGGGTGACCCAATTCACGCGCGAGCCATGCCGAGTAGTAGCCGGCCCAGGCCCGAAAGAACTGAGCATTACGGGCGGTTTCTTCCTCACGGGTAGCACGGAGCGCCATTTGCTCTGCAGCAATTCCAACCTGCGTCGAGGCATCACGACTACTCAACGTCTTGGCGCGATCGGAACGAGCCCCCAGCACGGCGAATTCTCTGATCAAACTCTCAAACTGTTGACGAGCGGCTTCACACTCTTCATCCGTTCCCCGCCCCGCGCGCCGATCTTCCGCCGTGCGTTGCGCCGCGCGATGTTGCGCGCGCAGAATCACCAATCGCAATGGCTCGGACCCCGCATCGAAACGCTTGACCAACGCCATGGCGCGCGCCATCAATGCGTTACGCCGCGATTCATCGTCTTCACGCTCAAGTCGAGCGGCCATGATGTCAGCCAATCGCTTCACTAACGCGGCGCGCCCTTCACCCTCTGGCTCGTTATCCAATTGCGCCGCGAGGTGGGCGATGACCAAGTCCGTACTGCCGCGCGCTTCGAGCCAAGCAGCCGTGGTATCCGATAGTTCCTTGGGCACAGCGACGTCCGGTCGCGATGGCTGCGCAGTGATGAGAGAAGCAATTGAAGTTCCTTGCAACGGAAGCTGCGCCCACTTCCTGAGCAGCACCGCAGCGCGCGCTGCCAGCAGCGGTTGACTCACGGAATCACACGCAATCAAACTGGAAAGCAAGACCAAACCGCGATCATGAACCGTTTGGTCTGTGTCGGCTGCCAGCGCCGCGCCGGTTGTAAATCGCGCCCATGGCTCAAACCATAACGGTAGCGATCGCCGCACGCGGGCAAGTGTCGCCAGCGCGGCAGCGCGACGCTTGGGATCCTCGGAGCGCGCGTCGCGTATCGCTTCAAGTGCCGTGGTGGTGGCCTTCGCCGCAGTATCAATCTTTGTATTGCTCGCGGGCGAAGCGGGCGCCTCGGCCGCACCACCGGCGGCGTCGGCTGGCTGATCACCCGCAGTCGCTTGTGCACCGGTGCTTACGGCACCTGCGGAAACATCAAGAGCCGCAGCGTATGCCGCTACCACTGCAGCAAGCCCTGCATCACCACGCGCATCAAAATTTGCCAGCACGGCACGCGCGCGAATGGCTGCTGGAACATCAAACCCCCCAGGCGCCAAGGCTGGCGGCACGGGCATGCGTGCATCAATGGCTCTCGACTCCGCATCCTGAATTCGGCCATCCACACTCTCGCGCGGCGCGATCCCTGCGCGGGCGATTCGAATCGCCTCAAAGGATGCACGCAGTGATTCTTCAGCACTGCCTGAACGGCGCAAAGCCTCTGCAAAAACCGCTGATGCCGTCAGTCCGTCGGCGCTTGGCGCCGCGCCGTCCCATGCCCGGAACGCTCGTTGCAGCGGATCAAGCGCAAATATCCAGTCGCCGCGCGCCACGCGCATCCGTCCGCGCCAGAGCGTGTCGCCTGCAGTCAGCCACTTGGCGGTGTCCTTCGGAACATTGGCGCCGCGTACATCGCGCACATCACTCCACGCGACCGACTGTTGCTGCTCCAACCCGCCGCGGCGCGTGCGCAATTCAATGCCCGCTGGGCCCACACTGACGATGTCCCCTTCCAAAGACGGCGCACTGCCACGAAGTTCCACCACATCAGCATGTAGCGGCGCCGCGCAGACGCAGAATCCCAGGAGTACCAGCACTTGCGCACAGAGCAGCCGCACGCTCATCGTGACAGCGCTGTGAGGTAACCAGGATGTGCGTGGCTCGCATGGCGTACACGGCGTGCATGTTTCGCCGGGTTCGCATAGTTCGCATGGTGTCCAAAAAGCACTCACGGCGGATTGCCTCCGCTCGCGCCCTTCGGCCGCACTTGCCGGAATTCACCATCGGCCTCCTGCGCTATCTGTCGTAACTGCTGACTGCCCGACTCTTCGCCGAAGGCAATGGCGTTGATGGTGACGCGCTTCCCACGCGCGTTCATCTGTCTGATCTGCGCGATCGATTCGGGCGGAATTTCACCATCAGATAGGAAGAAGATCACGTCGGGGCGCGCGTCGAGTGCAAACACCGCGCGAAACGCTGGCGTTGGCTCGGTACCACCGGAAGGACCCACATTGTTCAACCACGTTTTGAGCTTCTTCACCATGCTCGAACGCACGCGCTCCCAGCGATCGCTGAATGCCCACGGATCGGAGCTGTCGTAGAACACTACATAGACCGACGCAAAGTCCGGCAGTGCCACGATCGCTTTGTAGAGCTCCTGCTTCGCTTCACCAATGCGACCGTTCACCATTGAACCGCTCTTGTCAACGATGAACGCGAACCGTGTTCCGCGACCGCCGACGCCAAAGAAACTTGTTCCGCCAGCGCCGCCGCTCAGTCCTCCGCCACCACCACCGCCCGCACCACCTGTGCCGCCGCCACCGCCGAAGCCGTCTCCACCGCCGCCACCCGGACCAAATCCGCCGAACCCGTCGGCACCACCCTCGCCAAGTCCAGTGCCTTCGCCGAGTGCGCCAGCCAATGGGTCGTCATTCATGGTTGGCGCGGATGGCGCTTCCGAGGATGCAA
>JBILYM010000260.1:0-3581 GCA_044377725.1 Phycisphaerales bacterium | reverse complement strand
GACGGCGTCTGCAACCTCTGCAGCGGAATGGTGCGGTTTGTGATCGCGCGCGATCCGCATGCGCGATGCCGGTTCGCGGCGCTGCAGTCCGAGGCGGCGCGCGCTGCGTGCGCGAAGGTGGGTTACGCACTGCCCGGCTTCGACACGCCGAGCACGATCGTGGTCATCGAGGGCGGTCGAGCACTCGAGCGTTCCGATGCAGCACTTGCCATCGCGCGCCGCATGTCCTTCCCGTGGCCGATGTTCGGCGTATTCCGCGTGCTGCCGCGCGGGCTTCGCGACGCGCTGTACCGCTTCGTGGCGCGCAACCGATACCGATGGTTCGGGCGCGCCGAGGCGTGCATGGTGCCCAGGGTCGAGCTTCAGGAGAGGTTTCTTGACTAACCATCGAATCCATCGAGATGGTCACGCTGTGTCGCGGCCGGCGGATGCCGCGGGCGAGGATGTCGCCGAGGGTGCGCAGGCGCAGACCAGATCCGACAACGATGATCTAACTCATTGGACTCATCAGGGATGTATACTCCCCACTATGACAGATGCGATGCCGCGGTACTGGGTGCAGGGCAACGACCAAAAGCCGTACGGCCCGTACGACATTGCAGTCATACGGCAGTACATCGCTGATGGGCGCTTGAGCCTGACCAATCTCGCGACCGCTGAAGGTAGTTCGAATTGGATACCGATCGGGGCCTTAATCGGAGGTGCGAGCGTCACTCCGGCTTCACCTTTGACGGCGAGCGGGGATTCTGCGATGTCTGCCCTGATCATTTGGGCATGGGTGCTTGGACCACTCTCGCTGGGCTGCGGCTTGCTAACCGGCATTCCAGCAATCATCTGCGCGGGAATTGCCATCCGCCAGCCAGCACAAAAGAGCCGCGCACTTCCAGCGCTGATCGTTGCAATTATTTGCGCGCTGCTCGGTTCCATCTGCGGCATCATCGTCGCTCTCCGGCAGTGACACCAGAGCGCGAGCGCGTCACTGTTCGCCGCGACTTGCTGCGACAATCAAAACCACGCTCACGCCGATATGGACGCTGAGCGACAGTGAGCCGAGGATGATCCCGATCCAGGCGTGAACTGCGCCCTTCACGTGTGGCTCAGACCGCCGCTTTCGGAGCCCGCGGACGCCGAGCACGAGCGATGCGATTCCAAAGAAGAACCCAAGGACGGGCAGCA
Organism: Phycisphaerales bacterium; assembly: GCA_044377725.1. Taxonomy (GTDB): domain Bacteria; phylum Planctomycetota; class Phycisphaerae; order Phycisphaerales; family SM1A02; genus UBA966. The sequence continues at coordinate 2,405 of JBILYM010000260.1, read as the reverse complement.
ATGCCAATATGCCGAGGTAGTAGGAGATCAGGGCAGGAGCGTTCTTGTATGGGATTAGGCCACCAGTCGCATCCCCGGTTAATGGAGGCATCATCGGGGGCACTGGTGCGACGGGCGGCGCCACTTGTCCAGATACCGACATCGACGGCATCTCCGGTGGCAGCCGCTCGGCGCGAGCTGGATCGATGACTCCCGGAACAGACGCAAGCGGGCGCCACTCCCCACAACCATCCCACCAAGCAAGCGTCCCGTCTAGTGGGACCTTGCCTGAAGCAAGTCCGCGATTGACAGCGTCGAGTGTGAACGGTCCTTGGCGCGTGCCAGAAATCCCCAGATAAATCTCCATATTGAGATCTTACCATCGCTGCGCATGGTCTTCGGTCTGTTAGCAGTTAGTCCTCAACCCGCCGGAATCGAGGTTATGACCTGAGAGACATAAACGCAACCCCTTGTCGCAAACGCCGTACGTGCGGCGCAAAGCGCGAACGCCCCGGCCGTGAGGCCGGGATGCGCGACACCGTGTTGCGATGCGCGACGAGGCCAAGCTTCGGAAGCTCGTGCGTGATCTTCGGCGCGCCGTAAATCCTGCGCGACTCCGCATGGACTCGCACCACAGCCTGTTCAATCGCGAGACGTCTGGCAGGTGCAATCCTGCCGTTGGGGGTATCCGTGATTCGTGTGGAGGTCTACAGACATTGTCTTCACATCTCCAAAATCGGTGTATCAACAAATCGTGCACCAGACCACTCCTCAGCAAAGGCGAAGGTCGCCAATGCGCCACATTGTCGCTAGTTAGTGCACTTCAGCACCACGGTGTTACCATCAACGTATAAATCCGCCACTACGCAGTGGAGTTTTCGGGTGCGTGCCCACGACGCTCCAAAATCCAATTCCTATCAATTCTTTGGTCGAGGAGCAACAACAGTGTCCACTTGGTACTACCAAAACGGCAATGAGCAAGTCGGTCCCGTGCCTGATGTCGAAGTCCAGCGACTCTTGCAGTCGGGAGTGTTGTCGGAAGGCACGCTCGTCTGGTGTGCCGGCATGCCTTCGTGGAGCGCCATCTCCACGATCAAGAGCTTTCAAGTCAGCCTCACTCCCATCACGGCCCCGCCGGCTGTTCCGACAACCACCAGAGGAAGGCTCGACGAACAAAAGATGATCGATCGAAGCGAGAATTTAGCATTCGCATTTGTTTGCGTCGCCGCTGGCATCGCGCTTCTTTTCGCGCTGGGCTATGTGATCGCGACATTCGGAATTCTCTTGATTGTTGCAGGCTTCGTCGTGCTTGCGATGGTTCTTCGGAACGCCATGGCGTTCGCGCACTTTCGCGTCAACGCGGTGCAAGTGAGTCCAACGCAATTCCCTGAGATTTTCCAATTGGCAAGCGAGTTCGCTGTTCGCCTCGGACGCCCACTCCCCGAGATCTATGTACAACAGGATTCACTCTGGAACGCATTTGCGATGCGACTCCTCGGCACGCCAGTTGTGGTGCTCTACTCCGGCGTGATCGACTCCATTCTGCTCAAAGGCGACCATCGTCAGTTGGCATTCGTGGTGGGACACGAACTGGGTCATCACTATGCCGGCCACCTTGGCTGGAAGCACTTCTTCGCAAGCTGGGGTTCGTGGTGCATCTGGCCGCGATTGTGGTACAGCCGACGCCGTGAATTCACCTGCGACCGATACGGACTCGCTTGCGCTGGCAGCCTTGAAGCGGCCCAGCGCGCGATCTGCAATATGGCGGTCGGAGCACAACTTGCCGATCGCGTCAATGTGCACGAGGCGACGCGACAATGGAGCGCGCGTCGAGGTGAGTTCTTTGTTCGCTATCGCGCGCTCTACTCAACGCATCCCCACACTCTCGACCGACTTGCAACCCTACCTGCTGCGGCAGCGGAACTCGGAGTACCCGCGTAACTTCGGCGAAATGAGGCTCACGTGTTAGGACCGCGATCGCGCTAGCGCGATTGACGCGGTGCAACTCCAACTGACGGGCACTTTGGGACAGGCACAATGGACCTGCAGGCGTTTGGCGAGCCGCTCTCGCGGTCGCCTGTTGAAGTAGAGGAGTGAAGTGGTCGCCCTAAAACTGTGCATCGGGACGCGACATGGTGCGCGTCCACGATTCGATGCACTCACCCGACGCGAGTGCGTCAAGGAGCATGGTCCGTGCATCACGCTGCATGCGCTGGGTACAGCTGGATGGCGTCCTGCTCGAGGGACTGCCGAACGCAACAAAAAAGCGATCGGCCCCGGCGAACCGGAGCCGATCAGGAGTAGGGAGAGCTGGACGGGTTTCGAACGTTTCGAGGGATCTAGCTCGCAGAAGAGAGCTGGATAGCCCCTCGTGGCGCGCTCGGAACAGGGTTCTAGATCTCTCTAGTTGCCACGCACCATGTCCG
>JBILYM010000044.1:0-10608 GCA_044377725.1 Phycisphaerales bacterium | reverse complement strand
AATATCGCGAACAATGACTCGACCGGCGTCGTCGCGGAATGTCACACGTTCAACGGCAAACACGCTGCCCCGGTGGATGGGGGTTCGGTCATAGGCAACACGGGGAGGCGGCAGGCCAGAAGGTCCATCCATGGGTTCGCCGGAATCGTACGCGAGTGCCATTGCCGTCCGGCGGCGGGTCGGGGATGATGCACGGATGGAAGTCCTCTGTCTGCCAATCGCTCTCCTTGCGAGACCTCGCTCATGCTGAACTTTGACGAACGCCCCTCCCGGCGCGACTTTGCGCTGGGCGCAACGGCGATTGGCGCGATTGCGGGCGTTGCCGCCCTGCTCTTGGCGTTCGGGAAACTGCAGCCACTCTTGGAGCGCCGCTTTCCGGTGATTGTGGAAACCAACGGGGCGCAGGGAGTGCGACCGGGGAGCCTGGTCACGCTCAACGGCGTCACTGTCGGCGCGGTCCGCGACGTGGCGGTTGATCCCGCGTGGCATCCACCGGTCCACATCACGATTGAACTACGCCCCGATGCGCGGGTTCCGGCGGACGCTGATATTCGCCTGTCGGAATCCCTGGTTGGCGGATCTGCAGAGGTGGCGTTCCGCGTTCGTGCCGATACCGCCGCGGGCGCCCTGCTCCTTGCAGCCAGTGAGCCGCCGATGCGCGTGCGTGGCGAGAGCGTGAGTTTGCAGGAACGACTTGATGGCGCGTTGGTGGGTGCGCAAACTGCCATTGACCGCGCGCAGGTGTGGCTCAACGATGAACAATTGCGCGCTGATGTGAAGGGCGCGGTCGGTCGAGCCAATGTGTTGTTTGATGAAGCCACCGATACGGTGCAGATTGTCGGAAATCTCTCGCAGAGCGTGCAGATGGATGCCAGCAAACTGGCTGTGACGCTGCAGCGCACCGCCGATTCACTGGCATCCGCCATGGCGCGCGTTGATGAGATTGTGGCGCGCGTTGGCAAGGGCGAGGGAACGGCCGGACGCCTGGTCAGTGACCCGTCGCTCTATGAAAATCTTGCTGATAGCGGCGTGCGATTGCGCGAGGCGCTCGATCAAGCGAATTTGCTCTTGCTACAGATTCGCGAGAAGGGTCTGCAGATCAAGGTGCCGTGAAACACACGAAGCCCGGCGCGGTGCCGGGCTTCGTGGAAAGTTTCATGATGAGTCACGGTTCTCAATCAACCGTCACTGAGCGCGAACGTTCGCGCCAATCACTTACCTGCAGCGACCGGAGAGACAGTTGCCTTGCGACTACTGGAGGTGCTTGCCTTGGTGGTTGCCTTGGTTGCATCGACCTTGCCAGCAGCCATTGGAGCGTTACGAGGAGCTTCGGTCTTCATAGCGGCAGCGTCGGAATTTGCAGTCTTTGAGGTAACAATCACCTCAACGCGACGGCTCTTCTCCTTCGAGGCCTCTGGGCGATCCGGTCCGAAACTCATCAGGCCCATATGCGCACCAACGACGCCCTTACGGTCAAGGTAGCCACGCACTGCAAAGGCGCGCTCAAAGCCGAGGTGATAATTAGTTGGGTACGAACTCTTGCGGATTGGATCGGCATCGGTGTAACCAACAACAATGATCTCACGGTCGCTGAACTTATTCTTGATGGCGGATGAGACCTTATCAAGCGACTTGCGAGCAGAGTCCTTGAGTGAGGTGCGACCGCTATCAAACAGCAAGCTGTTGGCAATGGTGAGATGAATGTCGTCACCCTGAACGGTGGCCTCGACGCCTTCGATGCCTTGGAAGTCGTTGGCGTTCACACTCGACACTGCAACCCCTTCAGTGGCGGGAACGGAAGCGGTCTGCTTGCAGGCTTCGAGTTGCGATTGCAGGTCCGATGTTTGCTGCTGAGCACGCGCGAGTTGCTCACCGATATCTTGCAGGCTGTTGTTCTTGTCTTCGAGCTGCTTGGTGAGCGTCTCGTTCTGGGTCAGCAGATCCGCCTGCGCGGCCTTCTGCGAATCGTTGCAACCAACGAGAACCGACACAAGCGCGAGCGCTGGGACGGCAAGAATGCGAGTAAATGTCATTGGACTGAATCCTTTCAAATGGTTCGTGACTGCACCCGATGGTTAACCATCGGACCGCGCATCCTTGCGAGGTGGCGGCATTGCACTCGACCCGGGAGCCACTGTAAAGGGCTTGAAAGGCATTTTTATTGAATTGTTAGCACAGGGAGCGCCGTCGCGGACGGTGCCTAGCTTGGCGATCCTGGGCGCGCGAGCAGCAGGAACGCCCCCACCAAGACCACCACAAACGCCAAGAGCCGCAAGATCCGCGAAAGTGCCGTTCGTGGACCGGATTCTTCCTCGAATCCAGCGCCTGATACGGCACTGCCGACCACGCAACACGCCACTAAGACCCCTGCTACCACTGCACCCGCTCCGGGGCGCATGTGAGCCGCCAGAATCCATGCCACCACAGCGCCCACCATCAAGATGATTGATGCTGCAGCCGCAACCCCGCCCGTCTTTCGGGCGGCCCACGCGGACACAGCGGCAGCGATCGCCAAGACGGAAGCAACAGCCAGCGCCCCGCTTGGATCGTTGCGCGCCCAACCTCCCAAGTGCGCCATGGTTGCCAGTCCGGCAACCACCGCCGTCGCCACGATCGGCTTCAGAAAGAATGCTGCGAACGACCCGATGGCGAGTGACGGCCCAAACGGCATACGCATGGGCGCCTTGCGGAACAGATTGCCAAGCCACCACGCCAGGCCAACGAACGGCGCGATGACAAATCCAATGAGCGCCACGCGCCACCCGAATACCGCACCCACGCTCGACATGAGGTGCACATCGCCAAGCCCAAGCGCCTCGGTATCAAGCAGCACGGTGGCGATGATTCGCAGCGCCCACACCACACCGCCGCCGATGACAAACCCGGCTGCGACCGCAAAGATTGCGCCGACTGCGGGATGCATTTCAGTGGGTGCACCAAGGTGATTTGCAACGACCCAACCGACCGCCCCCAGCAGTACCGCCGGGCCAACAAAGGCCACTTCCTTGATCATCTCCCGGCGCGCAAACGGATAGTCAGCGAAGACATCGCCCTCGCTTTCGGCAAAGTCGCCCCAGTCCTCAAACGACCGGGGCAAGATCCCAGCGAACAGCAGAATGCGTGCGATGGCCAGGCCACCAACGGCGCCGATCGCGGCTCCGCATACTGGCCAGGTTGGCGCAAGCGCAGGAAATGGATGACTGAAGTCGCGCGCTACCAGCGCGGCGATCGGCCACGCAAGCAATGCCACTACCGAGGCCCACTTTGGAATGGCAATCGGTATCAGAAAGGTGCGCGCGTCACACATGGTCATCGCCACCAAGGCGCCAGTGCCCCACAGCACCGCCACCAAGGCAGGAAACGCAGCGATGACCCCTTGGGCTCGCCACCAACCGTCGCCCACCGAATACCAGAAGTCTGCGGAACTTGGCAGAAAGAGCACGGCATAGACGGCGACAAACAGAAGCCCCATCAGCAACTCGCTCAGCACATAGCGCACTGGAATTTGCACCGAGCACGCCGAGCATCGACCGCGCAGCAGCAAATACCCAACGATCGGCATGTTCTGATACCACGGCAGGCGAAAGCCACAGACCGGGCAACGCGAAGGCGGCGAAATGACGCTCAACCCCGCCGGCATGCGGTACGCAACCACGTGAATGAAGCTGCCCGCGCATGCACCGAATGCAAACATGAACACCATGTTGACGATCGTCGGGAGCGCAATCGTAAAGTCGTTCATGCTTCCCATGGTGATTGATTCCCTCTCAACGCAGCCGCGCCGCGACCAAACATCATCGGTCAGAACGGCGCGTCCGCTTGCGCGGGCTTGGCATCTGCATCAAGTTGCTGGCCAGAAATAGCCTCGATGCGCTGCTCGGCGCTATCAAGCACTTGCCGACACCGACGAACCAATGCGTCGCCGCGTGCATATTCCCGCAGGCTGTCTTCTAGGACCGTCTCGCCCTTCTCCATGCGGTCAATGATGGCTTCGAGTTCTTCGATGGCCTCTTCGTAACTCATGGCGGCCACCTCGGCATCGAGCGCGGGGTCGGCGGGCGGCTTACTGACGGATTTGCGTGGTTGCTTGCTCATGCGTGTGTACTGACTGATGAAAGATTACCCGGCAGGGGGATCAAAGAGGCTTGGCGCAGCGGAAACGCCGGGAGAAATCACCCGTGATCGCACCGTGCCATCGGCCAGGCGCGATTCGATTTCCTGACCAGGCCGCGCATCGGCGGCACTGCGAATGAGCGTGCCATCGGCCGCAAAGGTGAGCGACCAACCGCGCGCGAGGGTTTCGCCCGGTCCCAACAGGCGCAATTGTCGATCGGCACCGGTCAGTTGCGAGCTCAAGTCACCGATGGTTCTGCGTGCGGCGCTGTGCAGCCGCGCATCAAGACTAAAGAGGCGCTCGCGGGCAGCGGCGTGCCGAGCGGCGGGACGGTGGCGCTCAAATCGAGTGCGAGCGTCGGACAGGCGGTGCCGCGTACCGTTGATTCGCGCGCGGGCGGCCAACGCCAAGCGTGCCACACTGCGTAAGAGCGCGGCACGGTGCAGATCAATGACCGCGCTGGGCGATCGGAACATGGTGTGGCGTGCGTGTGACTCCACGGTTCGACGCAACTCATGGATCCTTCTTCGCATCAAGAATTGCAGGCGGTCGTGCAGATGATCGGTCTGCTGCGTCATGCCTTCACTATCTGGCAGCAGCGCCATGACCGCGGCGGTGGGCGTGGAGGCGCGTTGGTCCGCCACCAATTCAATGATGGTGGTGTCGGATTCATGACCGATGGCGGCGACCACCGGTGTAGTGGCGCGGAACACCGCGTCCGCCACGATTCGCTCATTAAACGCCCACAAGTCTTCCAGGCTTCCGCCGCCGCGGGTGACGATCATTGCATCAATTCCCAGCTCATCGGCACGCCGATCGACGGCGTCAATGGCACGGGCAATCGCGGGCGCAGCAGCATCGCCCTGCACTGGAACATCAACCACCAGAATGCGCACGAACGGTGCTCGCAGGCGGGCGGTGCGCAGGACATCCTGTAGCGCGGCGCCGGTAGCGCTGGTGATGACAGCAATCGCGCGCGGGTAATCCGGGAGCGGACACTTGCGTGCTTCGTCAAAGTAGCCCTGTTCACGCAGCGTTCGGCACAGCTCTTCGTAACGCTGCTGCAGTGAACCTTCGCCAACACGCTCGACGCGAGTGACTACCAACTGCGTGCGACCGCGTGGGCCCCAATGCGTTGGATCACCGGTAAGAATCACCTGCATGCCGTTTGCTGGCGTGATGGTGCTGCGCGCATTGGCACTGGCCCACATCACGCATTCAAGTTGGCTCTTGTCATCCTTGAGAGTGAAGTACCAATGTTCGCGATGCGTGAAATTAGAAACCTCACCGACAATGCGCTGGCGGCCCGCCGATTCAACGGCGCGCCGAATGACACTGCTTGCCTCGGTGACGGTGATGGGCGGCGGCACTGCAGTGGACGAAGCGCCGGAAGTGGCAGCAGACGTGGCGGTTCCGTCGGTCGGTGCGGCACCTTTGGGTGGATCAAACAGTCCACCGCGCGCTCGTTTGGGATCAAAGGGCACTCTCGACACGACCGATACGATACGGTCGCTTAAGGCAGCGCATGAAGAACACCGAACTTCGGCCATCAACTCCTATTGAGGCGTTCCCCGGCGTGGGACCGCAGGTGGGTCGTTCGTTTCGACACCTTGGCCTTGCCACCGCGGGCGACCTGCTCCGGCACTTCCCGATGCGCTACGAACACGACCGCGGCGAGCGAACCGTGGCGGACCTGATCGAACTGTGCGAACGCGGCGAGAGCCCCATTGCGGCCTTACGCGTGGAGGTTGCCTCGGTTCGGCATACGCCGCGGCCAAAGCCCCGCTCGGAGGCAACCTTTGAAGACGACACCGGCACCGTGCGCGCGGTCTGGTTCCACGCGCCGTGGATGCGGCAAAAACTGCATCCCGGAGCGAAGGGAGTCATTCAAGGCCAAGCGAAACTGCGTGGCAAGTACCTGGAACTGACCAATCCGCGCTGGGAGCCGGAGGGCGCGGTGGAAGTTGCGCCACGCTCGGAGCGACTGCGGCCGATTTACCCCGCCAGTGAAGAGATCAGCAGCGCGCAGATTGAGCGAGCCATGGTTCCTGCGCTGGCCGGACTACTGACGCACGTTGAGGACCCGCTGCCGGCCGAATACCGCGCCTCGCGAGCGTTGCCGCCGCTCTCCGAGTGCTATCGCCGCATGCACGCGCCGCAAGATATGGACGAGCAACGTGAGGCGCGGCGCCGATTGGCGTTTGAGGAACTGCTCCTCCTGCAACTGGGCGTCATGATGAAAAAGCGACAGATGCGCGAGGGAGCGAAAGCACCTTCGGTTCCGGTGACCGCAGCGGTGGACGCGCGGATCCGGTCGCGCTTTCCGTTTGCATTCACCTCGGAACAAGATCGTGCGTGCGCGGAAATTGCCGGTGACATTGCTGGCGTGATCCCCATGAATCGCCTGTTGCAAGGAGACGTTGGTAGTGGCAAGACAGCAGTGGCGCTCTACGGAATGTTGGCCGCGGTGGCTGCCGGCGGCCAGGCGGCGATTGTGGCGCCAACGGAGTTGCTTGCTGAACAACACGGCGCGTCGATCGGTCGATTTCTTGCCGGAAGTGACGTGCGCGTGGAGTTGTTGACGGGCAGTTTGGGTGCTGCGGCGCGGCGCGCGGCGCTGGAGCGGATCGCCACCGGCGAAAGTCAGATTGCGGTCGGCACGCATGCGCTGCTCTTAGAAGGCGCGGTGTTTCGCAACCTTTCACTGGCGGTCATTGATGAGCAACATCGGTTTGGCGTTGAACAACGCGCAGCCATGCGCGCCAAGGTTGCCCGCGAAACCGGCGAAGTGCCGCACATCTTGGTGATGACTGCCACGCCGATTCCGCGCACGCTTTCGCTCACGGTGTTCGGCGACCTTGATGTTTCAGTGATACGAACTCGTCCGGCAGGTCGGCAACCGGTCACTACCCGAGTGGTTGGTCGCGATAAGGAATCCGAGGTGTACACGTACCTGCGCTCGCGCATTGATGGAGGCGAGCAGTGCTACGTAGTGGTGCCCGCAGTGGAAGAGAGTGCCATGGGTCTCAAGGATGCCGAAGGAACCGCGCGCGCACTATCGGCGGGTGTGTTTGCGGGATTGCGCGTGGGCGTGGTGCACGGCCAACTGGCGCGCGATGATCGCGAAACAACCATGGACGCTTTCCGGCGCGGCGAGCTGGATGTGCTGGTGGCAACGGTGGTCATTGAGGTGGGCGTTGATGTTGCCAATGCATCGCTCATGGTGGTGGAACATGCCGATCGATTTGGTCTGGCACAACTTCACCAATTGCGCGGTCGAGTTGGACGCGGTGAGCGCAAGAGTCTGTGCGTGTTCATCGGTGAACCAATGACTGACGATGCACGCAAACGCCTTGATGCCATTGGTAGCACTGATGACGGATTTGAGATTGCTGAACTTGACTTGGCGATTCGCGGACCAGGGGAACTGTTCGGCAGCCGCCAGAGCGGCCTTCCGCCGTTCAAAGTGGCCGACCTGATGCACGACATGGAATTACTGCGTCTTGCGCGCCGCGACGCCAAGGACTGGATCGAACGCGACGGGGATCTCAGCGCACCCGAACATCGCTTGCTGCGCCGCAAACTCATGCATTCCTATGGCGGCGCGTTGGGCCTTGCCGATGTGGCGTGATAGTGTGGGAAATTGCGCAGTGAAGCGCCGCTGCGAGTGCCGTAAGCAGCGGTATCGGGCGTAGACTTCCGTCCCTGATGCCCGTACCTGCACTCATCATCCGCGATCTTCGATTCTCGTATCCAGACGCCTCGTGGGCACTGTCGGTGCCGCACTTGCAAGTGGAAGCTGGCGAACATGTATTGCTGGTGGGCGGCTCCGGGCGCGGTAAGAGCACCTTGCTGCAGGTGGTTGCCGGATTGCGCGAACTGGGGAGTGGGTCGGTCGAAGTGGCCGGCATGCGCATGGACACCCTGCGCGGCGCAGCGCGAGACGAAGCGCGCGGGCGCAGTATCGGAATGATCTTCCAGACCTTCAACCTATTGCACGGATTCACGGCGCTTGAGAACGTCTTTGCAGCACTGATGTTTAGTTCGATGCCAGCGGCCGAACACGAACACCGCGCGCGCACCCTGCTCTCTACGCTCGGAATTGCCGACGCGGACGCCGATGTTGACCGGCTTTCAGTTGGGCAACAACAGCGCGTGGCCGTGGCGCGAGCGCTGGCGGCACGCCCCGCCCTCGTGCTTGCTGATGAGCCAACGGCCAGCCTTGACCCAGAGAATACGGAGACCGCCATGGACCTGATCCAATCAGCATGCCGCGCCGAAGGTGCCGCGCTTCTGTGCACTAGCCACGACCCAGCAATGCGTGCACGCTTTGCGCGGATTGAATCGATTGATGCAATGATTGCAGGAGCAGCGCGATGAGTGCAAAGACCTTGACTGACTGGCAAATCGTCATGCGCAGCTTGCGAGCGCGGCCGCTATCGACATGGATCACCATCGGCATGGTGGCGACCAGCGTTGCGCTCCTCTTGGTGCTGTTTGGCATGCGAACGGCGGCGCGTGGAGCATTCGACCGGGGTTCGGGGAATATTCACTTGCTAGTGAGCGCTGACCCAAGCCCGCTGGTGGCTGTACTCAACGGCATTTTTTATGCCAACGCCCCATCCAATCCGATCGCTTGGAGCAAGTATCAGTCGATTCGCGGCGCGTTCCCCTATCAGTGGGCGATCCCAACCCAACAAGGCGACAGTTACCGCGGCTCTCCAACGATGGCAACATCGACTGACTTCTTTTCCAAGTTCGAGCCCGTGGCGGGCGAGCCATGGAAACTGGCAAGTGGAAAGTTCTTTGAGCGTCCGTTTGAGATTGTGCTGGGATCAGCGGCGGCCAAAGCCTCGGGCCTTCGCCTTGGTCAAGAGGTGTTTCTTACCCACGGCTCCGGGGCGAGCCGCGAAGGCAGCGAGCCGGATGAGCATGCTGGACATGTGCATACCGAGTATCCATTCAAAGTTGTTGGCGTACTTGAGCCGACCGGCAGTGCCCATGACCGCGCGCTCTTCATTGACCTTGAATCAAGTTGGATTCTGCACGCCTTCGATCGCCGCGAACGAGCGGGTATTTCTGGCGTCACGACTGCAGCAGACCTGGAAGACGACGATCGCAAGGTGACGGGCATTCTGCTGCGTCTGCCAACCCGTCCCGGTAGCGATGCCAGCGCCGCGATGCAACAGCAGTTCGACACGCTGCGACGCGACACGGCCATCGTGGTAGCGCAGCCGGCGCAACAGATCCAGAAGCTGTTTGAAATTGTTTCCAACGTCGACGGCATCTTCATTGGCATGGCAGTGGTGGTATTGATTTCAAGCTCATTGAGCACCATGCTTGCCCTGTACAACTCGATGGCGGCGCGAACACGGCAGATTGCCGTCTTGCGCGTGTTGGGCGCAAGTCAAGGGCGCGTGTTTGGTCTGGTATTGACGGAAAGTTTGGTCATCACCATGGCCGGCGCGCTTTCGGGGATCGTGCTGGCACTGCTTGGCGGAATCGTTGCAAGCGCGTGGCTCAAGGCATCCATTGGCTTGGTGATTGATCCGACGCTTGATCCACGAAGTACGGTGATCGTCCTTGGTGGCGCGGTGGCGCTCGGTGGCATTGCCGGAATTCTGCCTGCGTGGCGTGCGTACCAAGTTCCCGTGGCAGACAACCTTCGACCTGCAGCATGAGGAAGTGGCAATGAACGGAACCAGAATCATTTGGATTGCAGGCGCTGGCCTCGCGGGATTCGCAGTGGTACTGGCGCTGACCGGCAACGATTCGTCGCCCGCGCAGCCTGCGGGTAGCGCAGCAGCGGTGGCCATGAATACCGAAGCACTAAGCGCGCCGAGTGCGGCAACTGGTGCGACAACTGGTGCGACAACTGCCGCGACGGTGAGTTCGTCAACGGGCGCTGCAAACGCTGCCACGTCGGCAACAACAACCGGCGCGGTGACCGGCGCGACAGCTGGCGCGACCGCCGGCGCGGCGACTGAAACGACCGCCAGTGCAGAAAAACCACCTATCGTTCGTGCAGCAGACGCCGTTGACTTGGGCCTTGACCAGACGATTCACGATGCCAAGGTTGTTCCGGGAAACATCGTCCCCAAGAAGGATGCCAAGACTGGGGAGATGTTGCTCTATGCAGACGGCAAGTATGAAATTCGTGGACTCGGTACTCCAGAGTCACCATATCGCGTGAGCTGGGAGTGCCTCGCCAGCGCATCAGAGAGTTACATGCCGCGTCTCCAGGAGCGGGAGATCCCGCAACGGATTGCGCTCTTGCACGGCAAGGTGCTTGAGATTGATGGATATCAGGCGTTCCCACTGATGGTGAGTGAAACCAAGGAACTCATCGTCATGCTGAATCAGTGGGATGGATGCTGCATCGGCGTTCCACCCACGCCCTACGACGCTATTGAAGTGAAGTTACTTGAGCCAGCCAAGCGCGGCGGTCGACATGCCTCATTTAACTTTGGTGGCGTGCGTGGAACGTTCCGCGT
>JBILYM010000259.1:0-3588 GCA_044377725.1 Phycisphaerales bacterium | reverse complement strand
GCTTCGCTCTCGTCACTGAAATCCGTGAGCTCCGGAACCGACATCTGCATGCGGTACGCCATCTCATGTTGCGCAATGCGAGTGCGCGTCTCGGTATCAAGTGAATCTTCAAACTCCTCAGTGTTCAGCCGTGTTACCAGGTCCAACATGCGACGCCTGTCGGTGCGGCTCACGCCATCCGGATCACGGAGATGCAACACCGCGTCGCGGCCGGCGCGCAGTCGGCAACCTTGATGCTCGCTCGGTAAGAAACCGCTTCCCCAGAAGCGCGCGCTCAATGCCTGCATGTTTCCAGCGCCTTGGGTGATCATCACCACGAACGACGGGAAGTTGGAATTCATACTGCCAAGGCCGTAACTGGCCCAACTACCAAACGACGCGCGACCCGGCTGCTCTGAGCCCGTCTGGAAGAAAGTAATGCCAGGCTCATGATTAATGGCATCGGTGTGCATGGAATGCACAAAGCACAGATCACCCGCCACCCGACCGGTGTTCGGAATGAGTTCCGAGAGCATGATCCCGTCTTGACGATTCGAGTAACGATCAAATCGGAACTTGCTGGGCGCCACCGGGAATCGGCTCTGCCCGCTGGTCATGGTGGTGATGCGCTGACCATTGCGAATGGAATCCGGAAGGTCTTCGTTGAACCGCGCCAGCAAATTTGGCTTGTGGTCATAGAGGTCAAGCTGACTTGGCGCGCCCTCCATGTGCATGTAGATCACACGCTTCGCCTTGGGCGCAAAGTGTGGTCCGGGTGTGAACGCCGTGCTTGTCGGCGCCGCATTCGGAAGCGCGGCGCCGTCCGCACCAACAAGTTGATTGGCGCCTGCCGCAGCGTTGCGTCCCAGCAAACTTGCCAGCGCCGCACCGCCAAGACCTGCTCCGATCGTCGAAGCGACTGTTCCAAAGAACCGGCGCCGCGTCAGATTGAGGAGGTATTCCTCAAGTGCGTCGGCGTGCGGGGTCATGGGGCGCTTTGAAGTCATGTCTCGATCAGTCCTTCACAATAACCGGGTCACTGGAAAGCAGCGCATTGCAGATCATTGTCCACGAAGCGAGCTCCGCAGGGGGAATATCCGTAGGAACTGGGGAATCACCTACCGCCAGCAACGTGCGCGCATCCGCTTGGCCCGCCTCCGAGCCCCAGCGCGCACGCTCGGCAGTGAGCGCTTCGCTGATATCCGTGAGCTCACGGTCGTCCAGCACGCGTCCGGTCACGCGCATCCATAGCCGAGCAATCCTGGCACGATCGTCACCCGGCTCGCGCAAGGTGCGCTCTGCCGAAGCGCGCGCGGCCTCCACCAGTTGTGGATCGTTCCAGAGAACCAGCGCCTGCAGCGGCGTGTTGGTGACAAACCGACGAACTGCACAGAACTCACGAGTGGGTGCATCAAACGCCAGCATGGAAGGCGGCGGTGAAGCACGCTTCCAGTACGTGTACAGGCTGCGGCGCCAGAGATCGTCACCCGTGCCCTGCTCATACGCCTTGGTATTGCTGGTGGGCATACTTGTTTCCTGCCACAGCCCATCCGGCTGATACGGCTTGACACTGGGCCCACCGAGGCGCTCGCGTAGCAAGCCCCCCACATACAAAGCCTGATCGCGAATCTGCTCCGCCGATAGACGCTGCCGAGGGAACCACGCCAACATCCGGTCTTCCGGGTCATGGGCGGCGACATCCGGACGAACGCGCGATGACTGCCGATACGCCTGACTTGAGACAATCTGCTTTACCAAACGACGCACGTCCCAACCGTGATCGCGGAAGTCGGTAGCGATCCAATCAAGCAATTCCATGTGTGATGGCCACTCGCCTTGCAATCCAAAGTCTTCACTGGACTTCACCAGGCCGCGCCCAAAGAACTGTTCCCAGAATCGATTGACAACCACGCGCGCGGTCAGTGGATTTTGTGGGCTCACCAGCCACTCCGCGAGGCCGCGTCGATCATTCGGCGCGTCGGCAGGCAGTGCACCGAGTGCCGCAGGAATTCGCCGCGAAACCTTGCGCGTCTCATCGGGCTGGTCATACAAGCCACGCTTCATGACAAACGTATCCACTGGCGTAGCGCGCTCCTGCATCACCATGGTGCGCGGCGATGTTTGCGCAAAGGCCGTTCGTTCCCGATCAGCCGCAGCAAATGCCTCGGCACGAACCTGATACGTGGGCGACTGCGCGGCGCGCCAGGATTCAATGGCCGCTTCAATGACTGCGGGTCGCACCGAATCTGCAGGCATCGCCAACGCCACCGCTCCGCGCCCAATGTCTGAGGCGCGCGGCAATTCGCGGTGATAGAAGCCACCGTCTGACCCGTTATTCACCACTTTGCACACCAAGAGATTGGAACCAACAACCAGCGGAACCACCACATGATCGCGCTCGGAAGCAATGGCACGATCGATCTTGTTCTCATGAATGCGCACGCCGTTGGCGTACACCTGCAATCCGTCGTCGGACCCAAGGGACAGTTCAATGGAGCCAGGGGTTGCCGACCACAACTCGCGCGCGACAAACTCTGCATCAATTCCCTGCGCAAGACCAACTGGCTCCGCTTCCTTGACGCCGGGCGCGTACCGCCACTTAAACGTGCCGTTACCCTTTTCACCGAAGGTTGCATTCAAGTCCAGCGGCACAGCCTTCTCTGGGCCAAATACCGTCTGGTAGCCAGCATTGGCGTCACTGATCGGGAAGGGCCCCATGATGTACCAACTACTTGAAGTCGTTGGCAGTTCTGCCATCAGCGAATCCGAAACAGCGCCAGCATGAATACGCACGCGACCAAATGCGTGCTGCGGATACGGAGACTTGGTCACTAACTTCACACGCAACTCCGTACCGCCCGGGAAACCGAATGGCTGCGCAGCCATGAACAGTGCAGCGCGCGCACCCGGTTCGTTCTGTGCATTGACCGCCCACACGCGCCCATCACGACGCAGCGCATTGGCTACTCGGTAATCGCCATCCGCTTGTTCAACGTCGGCCCATGCCCACGCCAGCGAAACACTGTGACGCTTGGTCGGATCGGTCACCGATACCGCTTCCACTTCGATGGCGTCCAGCACGGCATTACCGTTGGCGGCTCGTCCAACACGGCCGCCAGGAAGCGACGGATCAGTCATCGCCTCCAGGGCGATGGCACGCAAATTGGTGGCGTCGGTGCGGTAGGTAAAGGTCTGTTCATCGTTGTCCGGATTCTCACCCGAGGAAAGCACGCTGCCGTCGGGCTGCACCGTGAGCGTGGTCTTCTGAGTACTGACTGCTGAGACAAAGCGCAGCGCGGCCCAGTGAATTCCGTCGGTACTGATCTGCGTGCGAAATGCTGCGAAGTCGGCGCGCTCGGTATCACTCATCGCATCGCGTGCCGCACGCGCGTCGGTAGCCGCTTGCGTCAGAATGCTGAGTCGCGCAGCATGTTCCGGCGTGGGCACATCGATGGATGGCTCATAGGCGCGGTTGGCATCCATGGTCTGCGAATAGATGCCAGGCTGTTCGTTTGAATTGAAGAACGCCAGCAGTGAGTAGAAGTCTTCCTGCGTCACTGGGTCAAACTTATGGTCATGGCAGCGCGCGCACTGCAGCGTGAGCCCAAG
>JBILYM010000258.1:0-3602 GCA_044377725.1 Phycisphaerales bacterium | reverse complement strand
CGTCCGGGGCGGTGGCGTCAATGACTACCCAGGCGTGCTCAAGATCACCAAATTCCTTGATAAATCGCAGGTATTCCGCCACATACGGGCGGTCGTTACCCATCAGGGAATCGGTGTTGGCGTCCAGACGAACCCGGTTCCAACTCCAGGCAACGGCAACGGTTGCCAGGAGCAGACAGGTCACCACCACTGCTACCGGCGCGGCAACGATCCAGCGCGCCAATCGATCAGCGGAGCGGTGTCGGAAGGACTGCTCTTCAGTCACTCGTCGCCCATCCCGCTCTCTGTTGCCGCCACTTCATACGTTCGGCGCGTGAGGGCGTTGCGACCGAGCCGGGCCAGCAGCTTTGGTGCTGGTCCGCCCAAGCCATGCATCTCACGCAATACATCATCGAATGCAGCGACCGCCCACGCGACGTCACGTTCATCAATGACTAACGGTGGAACAAATTTCACCGTTGGTTGTCCGTGACCAGCCACTTGGCACATGATGCGGTGATCTTCAAAGAGCGGCATGACCGCGGCCTGCGCAAAGAGGTCTGGCTCAATGGCGTTCATGGCCGTCCATGCGGCGCGCAGGCCGAGCGACTTTGGTGCACCAAATTCCACCGCCACCATGAGCCCTTGCTGACGAACCGCTTTTACAAAGTCGTAGCGTTGCCGCAATTCATCAAGTCCGTCGCGGAGCAGTGCGCCCATGCGCTTGGCGCGTTGCGCCAGTTGCTCGGTATCACAGACGTCCAGTACCGCCAGTCCAGCAGCCATGGCCAGTGAACCCATATGGAACGTGCTGGAGTGGACGATGGCGCGGTCGAGGCTGGAGAACGTCTTGTCCCACACACTGGTGCGAACCATCACCGCACCCACCGGAACCAGCCCACCGGACAGTGCTTTGGAAAGAACCACCATGTCGGGTTCGCATCGTTGATCGTGGTCGATTGCCAGGAATTCACCGGTTCGGCAGATGCCGGTCTGCACCTCATCGGCAACAAAGAGCGCGCCGTACTTGTGACAGAGGCGGCTGGCTTCAGCAAGGTAGCCAGCCGGTGCAATATGCACGCCCTTACCTTGCACCGGTTCCACAATCAATGCGGCAACGTCGCCCGCCCGCAGTGCGCCCTCTAGGTCAGCCAAGTCGCCAAAGCGCACCATGCGAGTTTCAGGGAGAAAGGGTCCGAACCCTTGACGAAAGCTTTGGCATCCGTTGAGTGAGAGCGCGCCCGTGGTGAGCCCGTGAAAGGCTCGCTCTGCAAAGAGAATTCCAGGGCGTCCGGTGGCGGTGCGGGCAAACTTGATGGCCGCCTCAACGCCTTCAGTACCACTATTTGTGAAGTACACGCGATCGAGCCCGCGGCCGATGCGTCGGGTGAGTTCGCGCGCCAGCATTCCCGCCAGCGGCGGCGCGTCGAACTGCACCATGGATGGAAGGTCCATATCTAAGCAATCATGGAGCGCTTGCTTGACGGTGGGGTGGTTGCGGCCAACATTGCAGACCGCGTACCCGCCCAAGAAATCCAGATAACGATGTCCCTGTGCATCCCATAGGTATTGACCTTCGGCGCGCACAAAGAATCGGTCGAAGCCGATGGTTCGCAACACCGACGCGAAGCGTGGATTGACATGCTCTGCGAATAGCCGATGGCTATCGGGGCGGTGCTCGTCAAGAAGTCGTCGCAGGTCGAAAGTCACGGGTTCCGGAATGGTAGTCACTCCGCCCACTTTGTCGTGGATGACCTGTCGATTGTGCATCCCGAGCCTCAGTTTCCGGGGAGACTGTGCGAATGCCTTTCCGTAACGGAACCGTTTCTTACTCGCGATTTGGTGTCTCTGGCGATTTGCCCGATGACGCCAACGAGGGCGCCTTGGCGCTCCTGAGCAAACACGTGGTGAAGCCGCGCGGTCTTTCCGACGAAGGGGTGGCCAGCGGTTGGTGCACGGGCCGACACGTCTTCGACTCGGACTTCGCGTGGAAACACTGTGGGTTCAGTGGAGCCATTCTCTGCGCCATGCGGGTGGATGTTGCCAAGGTTCCTTCGGAGATTCGTCGCGCGTACGTTTCTATGGCTGAAGATGACCGGCGCACCAAAGAAGACGAAGCAGCGGGCGGAGGCCTGAGCCGCATTGCGCGTCGCGACGCTCGCGGTGACGCGGAGCGGCGTTGCAAGGAAGAAATCTCTGAAGGTAAGTATCGGCGCATCACCATGGTGCCGGTGCTGTTTGACTTGGTGCATGGCGCGGTATTGGCGCCAGTCACCAGCGACACATCCTTTAAGGAGTTGCGCGGATTGGTCGAAAGCACCTATGGATGCAAGTTGTCGCGCCGCTCCGCGGGCGGTGTTGCTGCAGACATCATGGAAGCTCGCGGTATGACTTCAGACCTTGATGATGCTGCGCCGGATGCATTCACTGCGCCGCCAGCAGAGGTGGTCACGCGTGCCCAAGAGAGTCAGTCGGGCCGTGCGGCCAAGCGACCGGAAGTGCCGTGGGCCTTGGCCGGTGGCGAGCCACGTGACTTTCTTGGCAATGTCTTTCTGCTGTGGTTGTGGTGGAACGCCGAGGCGCGCGAAGGCGTGATCGAAACAGCCAAAGTTCCTGTGGCAGTGGTCATCGACAAGGTGGTCGATGTGGAATGCCCGTGGGGCGTGGGCGGCAAGGCATCGTTGCGCGGTCCGCTGCCAACGCAATCACCGGAGGCAACCAAGGCGTTGCAAGCCGGCAAGTGGCCACGGAAACTCGGTCTCCTCTTGGCAGCGCACGGTCAAGAGTTTGAATGCGTGTTGCAGGGCGATCGATTCGCGGTTTCCGGTCTGAAATTGCAAGGCGTGAGCGAAGCAGCCAAGACGCCGCGCCTGGAAACAGAAGAGCGACTCGATCAGATCGGGACGTTCGACGCAGTATTGATGGGTCTCTACGAGCACTTCCTGAGCGAGCGCTTCGGTAAGGGCTGGCCATCGCGCCGGCAACAGATCTCTGAGTGGATCGTCACCCGATCGGCGGCACGCGTCGCGGTGTGACGCCGGCTGCGCGGCAGAAGTTAGCAATCAGTTGCGCGTCTTTGACGCCGCGTTGCAGTTCAACGCCACTGGAAACATCAACGCCCCATGGATGCACGGCAGTGATTGCTGCGTGCACGTTGTGTGGCGTGAGTCCTCCTGCCAGCAACACGCGCTTGGAAAGTCCAGGCATCTGCGCAGCCAACGCTGCGTGATCAAACGGAACACCACCGCCGCCGCGCGGCCCATCAACCACCAACATGTCGATGGCATTGCATGCACTCCAGCGCTGCAAGGCCTCGGGCGTGTACGCAAACCCCTTCATCACCGCAAAGCCGCGCGCAGCGATGCGTTGGCAGGTTTCTTCTGATTCATTGCCATGAAGTTGCACTCGACCGCACCACCACGCCAGCACCTGATCGTCATCGCCTGGATCTGCCAGAAGTGCTACGGGCTCCACATCGCTTGGCAGCGCACGCAAGATGTCATCGGCTTCGTCGCGGTTGATGCAACGTGGTGAGCCGGTGACAAAGACGAGTCCCACCATCGAAGCACCCGCGTCGGTAGCGGCGCGTGCATCCGCGGCAGTGCGTAGCCCGCAGATCTTCA
>JBILYM010000257.1:0-3604 GCA_044377725.1 Phycisphaerales bacterium | reverse complement strand
AGGCGTAGGTGCTGCCGTTGCCGGCGGGCGAGGTGTACGACGTGTTGTTGGCGCCAGAGGAGGCCAACTGGTGGACGCTGGACAGGTTGGTGCCTGCCGCTGCTACGCCTTGGTCACCGATGCCGACACTGTAAGAGGTTCCAATGGGCACGTTGCCTGCGCCCGAGGGGAACGCGGTGGGAATGGTCCAGCCGACGACCAAGTCAGCGGAAGCGGAAGCGACACATACGCCTGAGGCGACGATTGCAGCGAGGGAACGCCGGGTCATAACTGACATGGAAATAGCTCCGAAGGGAAACGAAGGGATCAATTCTGCGAAAGGGACGCAGAGAGTGCAGAAATTTAACCCGCCCCACGGCGGAAGCAAGCAACTTCTACTAATAACCTCCCGGTGACCCACAATTTCTACGCCGACTGCGGATTTCCTACGATCGCCGCATGTCGTCGCCCCTGCCGCCCTTCTCGACTGCCGACCTCGATGCCCGCGTCACCGCCATGCGAGCGATCGCCGAGCGTGCGGGCCGCCTGACCCTCACCTACTTCCAGCACCCCGGGTTGTCCGTGGAAGTGAAAGCAGACGACACCCCGGTGACCGCCGCGGACCGCGCGTGCGAAACGCTCATCCGGCGGATGATCGCCGCTGACTTTCCACATGACGGGCTCATGGGCGAGGAGCACGGCACACAACCCGGCACCAGCGGCTTCCGCTGGGTGATCGACCCAATCGACGGTACGGTCAGCTTCGCGCGCGGCGTTCCGCTGTACGGCGTACTCATTGCGATCGAACACCTGGAGCACGATGGCCCGCGCGTGGTGGCCGGCGTGTGCGAACTGCCAGCACTCGGCGAACGCGTGTGGGCTGCTTCCAACCGCGGCGCGTGGTGGGAGCGCAACGGAGAGCCGGCAGTGCGCGCGCGTGTCACCGGCGTCGAGCGACTTGCCGATGCGCTGGTTGGTACCACGGGCTACGAGTACTTCCGACGCGCCGGATGCGTGCACGCACTTGACGCCTTGAGCGCCGCCGCGGGACGCATGCGCGGATGGAGCGATTGCTATTGCCTGGCACTGGCAGCCACTGGTCGCTGCGATGCGGCCGTGGAGCCATGGATGAACCCATGGGATTCCGGTCCATTCCCAGTGATCTTTGAGGAAGCGGGCGGCGTGTTCAGTTCATGGGACGGAACGCCGGGGATTCACGGCAGAACTGCAGTGGCGGCAAACCCGGCACTGCACGCAGAGTTAGTGGCGCTCTTGCGTGGTAACGCCGCACTCACTTGACACGCGACATGCGGAATTCCAGCGGCTTCTCCGCAGGCTTGCCTTCGGCTGCCTTGGGCTCAACCACCAGCACCAGCATGTCAGGACCATCAAGGAAGTAGGTGACGCGCGAGAGATCTCCCGCGTTGGCTTTCGTTGGATCAGCCGCCGGAATGAAGGTGGCACGATTGCCGCCGGCCTTCTCCAAGACCAGCAGCATCGGTTCGACACGCTTCGGGTCTGGTTCAAAGTTTCCGTGCACATGCATCTGCCGAAGAATCACGCGATCCTTCTCAGCAACGATCTGCGTGAATTCATAGAACGGCACAGCGCCGTTACCAAGGATGCGGCGGAACGAGCCAAGCATCGATGATCCGCGCGGAGCCATCCAGTGCTCTTCAATCATTGCACCGTTGGCCTGCGCTTGTGTCCATGCGCCCGTCATGAATGCGAGCGGCTCGAGCGCGGCGTTTGTCTTGGGGGCGGCGGGTGCAGGTGCAGCGGGAGCCGTTGCAGCCGGTGCAGCCTGAGCGGCTGACGCGGGTGCCGGCGCCGGTGCAGCAGCGCATGAAATGAGCGAGACGCAAGCGAGGGTCAAGGCGGCACGAATGATCATGTGGAACTCGGTGAGTGAACTCAAAGAAACGCGCCCCGACTGTCAGGGCGCGATCGGCACTCTACAGATTTGCAGTCACCCCGTCACTTACGGGCACGGACCCCAAGCACCGAGCAACCGACCAAGGTCGGCGCCATCGACCACGCCATTTCCATCGATGTCGCTTGCCGTGGCTTGACCCCAATCACCGAGAAGTATGCCAAGGTCAGCGCCGGTCACACTGCCGTCGCTATTCAGGTCGCCCACGCAAGATCCGGCGGTTGGATGCAGGTCGAGCACAAACGGTGAGGTGCCGAATGGTCCGCGCGCGGTGCCGGTGATCGTCAATTCATCAGCAGAAATGCTGAGCGGCAGCGCCAAACGGACGCCCTCGGGCATGGTTACGCCGAACTCCGCGGCATAGTCTTCCAACGCCACATAGCCGCGGCCTTGAATCCAAATGTAGCCCTCGCCGAAGGCAGCCGCAGCACCCATATAGCACAGAATCTTGGTGCCGTCGGCATTTACAGCGGTAGCACCGCCCCTGCCAGCGACAGGTTGATCGCCCAAGGATTGATACCCAGTCGCCGCGCTCCAACGCCACGGAGCACCGCCGTCAGTGCCGGTTCGGCCCAACCCAGCAAGCCAGACGCCATTACCACTGACGGCATTGGCCTCAGCCAACTTCGTGGGAGTGGCGAGGCCATTGGTCAGCACGTTGGCGATGTAGTTACCCGAAGCATCCTTGACCCACACGCATGCTTGGCGCCAACCGTTGTAGTCATCGTTCCATCCAGCCACGACGGTTCCATCATCGCTGATGTCGTTGGCGCGGGTTGGCTTGAAGAAGTATTTGGTCGGCATCAACTTGATGGCGTCGGTGGCGGAATCCCAGACGAACCCGCTGGCAGCGCAACCGCTATTCCAAATCAATCCGCACACGAAGGCTGCTGTGGGATTCATGCCCCACGCGCCATCGCGCTCAACATCACAGTGAAATCCGAGGCTCCCCACCGCGGGGTCGTAAGCGAACGTATTGATGTTGAACAACGTGGCCTCGGCCTTGGAGACGCCGTTCAAGTCGACCAACGTGCTGCAGGTCATCACTACGCCATCGTTGGTGATGCACGGGTTTCCACCCGCACCGTTCCCGGGCGGAACCGACTCCTCAAGTGCAACCACCCAGGTGTCTTTGGTCCAGTACCAGTAGTGAGCACGATCTTGACCGGCCACAACCGTGCCGTTGGCGCTACTGTCATAGGCGTATGCATATGGCACTGCTCCAAGGAGGAACAGTTCGCCGCCGTGCGTCGAGGCAATGAAGTGCGCGGAGGCGGCAACAGCAAAGGTGGTGAGTGCTCGGTTCATGGGGGAGTTGCGGTTCGTTTGCAGCACCCGCTCGCTAGACTGAGTGTACTTCGCACAATCACCATTCCCTAGGGAAATAGACGAACTTCAATGACAATTCCTGATTCACACTCAAAGTCCCCAGTTTCCCGCGCAATTCAGTGCCTGCGCCGCGCGCCCTTACCAACAGCAGCAATAGCTTTGGGAGCGGCACTACTCGCCGGATGCACCACCGCCAACACCCAGGACCTCATCGGTCATGAGTGGCGCTGTGCACGGATTGGATCACGGACACTCACTGAGGGCAGCACGCCAACGCTCCTGATGACCGCCGAAGGAAAGGCCAGCGGGTTTGCCGGGGTCAATCGATGGTTTGGAACGTGCTCGATCGACGGGACAACTTTG
>JBILYM010000256.1:0-3634 GCA_044377725.1 Phycisphaerales bacterium | reverse complement strand
GCGTATGACGAGTCGTTCCGCTTCACCACGGTGAATGCTGAGGGCGTGGCGCAGTGCCTGCCGTGCTTGCGCGCCAGCGAGGAGCGCAGCGCGCCGAGCGCTCGCGTCGATGCGGAATTCCAAGCGGCGATTGCCGCGGTGCTTGGCACCACCCTCAGTGATAGCGATGCGGCGCTCCTACGGATGGCGTGCAACGCTGGCAACCCGCAGGCCGCCACAAGCTGGATGTACCAGCTACAACTTGAACAGGACATGCTTGGCGCCTTGCGTATGAACCCGGCGTTGGTAGTGATATCCGCGCAACTGTCGCCCGCCGCGCGCCGTGCCGCTGTGGACGTGCTTGCTGCGCGCGAATCCCCAGTGTGCGCCACCATCAAAGCGGAGCGCGATGCCCGCATCCTTATGATTGTGTCGCAGCGTGGATTAATGCCCGATTCGTACGCAGGCATGAGCAATATCGAACGGCTGCGATTCAATAATATGCGGCAAGCACAGATGGAGCAGTTCTCCATGAGTGCATCGACCGCCGCGCGCGCAGCTCGAGCAACAGCGAACGAAGCGATCAACGCCGTATGCAATGCCTTGTCCCCGGAAGATGCCGCGCGTGTGCGCACGGCCGCAGTCCGCCGTGGCTATCCAGATGCACATCGATCCGATGCAGAGATTGCCATCGTTGCGCTTGCACTCTGTGACGCGCTTCCGCCGGAAGACATCACTACCCGCGTGGCCATTGCAACCGCAGCCGATGTTTGGCGATCCGAGGCCACCGTGGTCTGCCAGCAGCGGATTGAACGCCTGAACACCCTGATGAATGGCTCATATGCAGACTTCACGGCGCTCCGTTCCGCCATTGATGCATCGGGCGTGAACGCACTTGAAGCCGTCGACACTGAGCGCCGTGTGCTTGCAGTGGAACGCCTCCGCGTGGTGGCTCCTGCAGAACTCCGCGCGCGTTGCAAGGCGTGGCGATCCTTCTGCCTGCTTGCAGGCGTCGAGGCGAGTGATCACGACCTACACTCCGCGCCATGACTCCATTTGCGAGCGAATTTCTCGGCACCGCCGTGTATGTGTTTCTCGGCGTAGCCGTCACTGCAAACCTGCGCCTCGCTCGCGCGCCCGGTGTTGGCGGAAGTTACGGAACTGCAGTTCTTGGATGGGGCGCGGCCCTTGCCGCCGGTTTGCTGGTGGCTGGTCGAAGTGACTCACAACTCAACCCCGCAGTCACGGTAGCGATGTGGTCGATTGGTCGACTCAAGTCCGACATGCTGGCAGGCAACATCACCGCGCAATGTGCGGGCGCGTTTGTGGGTGCAGCGGTCGCGTGGTTGCAGTTCTTGCCGTACTGGTCACGCACCGACGATGCGCAGACCAAACTGGCAGTCTTTGTAAACGTGCCACGCATTCGTGCGCCTCTCTCCAACCTGCTTTCCGAGGTGCTTGCGTCCACCGTCTTTGTCTATGTCATTCTGCGCCTGATCGCCGGAGCGACCATCGATGCCGGCAGCGCGGATCAAATGGAGGACGGCGTTGCCTTCCAATTGACGGCCACGCCAATTTCAGTTGTTCAACCGATGCTTGCGCTCCTGATCGCCGGTATGACCCTTGCGGTGCTCGCCCTTGGTGCGGCTGGCGCCAGCGATTGCATCATGAATCCTGCCCGGGATCTTGGTTCGCGCGTTGCACACGCGTTCCTGCCCATTCCCGGCAAGGGCGGAAGCGATTGGCGCAGCGCGTGGATTGGCATTGTTGGCCCAGTCCTCGGTGCGCTGCTTGCGGCGGCACTGTGGCGCGCAACGGTTGCATGATCAAGCGCCGGGCGACTACTAAAGTTTGCCACTCGCGCGCGCCGTACTGAGAGCGCTTCTCTATCATCGGATTTATGACTGTCATCGCGCTCATCACGCTTCCGCTCGCACTCGCATGGGCGCTGCAAGCACCGCCCGCATCCGCGCCTTCAGCCGCACCCGCGCCCGCTGCCGCGCCCACCGCCACTCCCGCCCCCGCGGGCCAGTCAACCCTCACGCCGGAACAAGAGCAAGCGAAACGCATTGCCGAGATGCCATGGTTTACGCGGCTTGGTATGCGTTCACTGGGCGTCGAAGGAAAGCTCCCCGTTGTTGATCGAGTCGTGCTAGTTGCTAATGAGGGCGCCTACCTTGAAGAAATCGCACGCTGGACGCCCAAGGCGCGCTGGCCGGTTCTGATTGAGGATGATGAATTCGCCCCGCGTTTCATCCGCGCCTTTAAGCCAGCGCAGGTGATCCGTCGCCCCGCATCAGCAGCACCCGCCGATGATGCCGCATTGCGCGCCGCCGTCGATGCCGCCATCGCGCGCGCATGGGGCGGCGACCCCGCCAACGGTTCGGTGGTTGCACTGCGTGCCATTGGTCTGGTGCCAGCTGGAATCGTCGGCGCGTCAGTCAAGGATCCAGCATGGACCGCCGCTGTGGCGCTCGCAGCCGGACGTGGCCAGCCACTCGTGTGGTTTGAAGAGCCAGCCGGCAGCAGCAGTAACGACATCCTGAGTGCAGCAGACTTTGCAACGCTTGATGCCGCCGTCCGCAATTCATTCGCATCAAGTGGTCTGACGTGGAACACGCTTGGGGATGATTTAGAGACGTTCACTCTGTGTCGTCACGCCGCCTTGCGTGTGGACCTTCCGTCGCCTGCCGGTGGACGCAATCCGCAACTACCCAAGGAATCCGGACCACTTTCACTCACTGACGCACTCTGTCGCAACGCCGATGGATCGCGCTGGGGATTTGCAGCACAGGTCTTTGGCACCAGCACTCGTTCCGCATACATGGCTATGTGCTCACTCTTTCTGCATCGCACCGAGACATGGATGTTTGACGGTTACGCCAATCGCACCGGCAACATGTACGCGGCTTATTCATTTGCGCAAGCCACACCGGTCCTTGCCCAGGAAGGCTTCACCATGAAATCATGGGAGGGCAGCAACGGCACGCTTGCTTCGTGGCGATCACTCTTGCCCAAGGGCATCGGCCCGGACGTTCTCTTTATGAACTCCAGTGGCAACGCTGATTTCTTTGACGTGGAGACATCGTCGACCGCGCCAGCCACCGACATCCCTGTACTGCGAAAGCCGCTGGCGCTTTCCATGATTCACAGCTTCTCGCTGCAAGCACCGGATTCCGTTTACACCGTCGGTGGTCGATGGCTCGATCACGGGGTGTACGCCTATGTCGGCTCGGTGCACGAACCGTATCTCACGGCCTTTGTTCCGCCGGCCACCGTCGTTCAACGACTCGCAGCGCTCACGCCGTTCTTGGTGGCGGGCCGGCAGTGGCCCGGTGATCCGATCGCACAGGTATGGCGCATCGCCACCATTGGCGATCCGTTGATGACCGTGCCTGCCCCCAAAACACTTGCCATGCTGCCTGGCCGCGATCATGCGCCAGCACTCGTGGTGGGCGAAATGGACCTCCGTGATTCGGCACGCGCTGCACTTGAGAAACTCAAAGACGCCGACCCCGCCGTGACCCGGGACTCCTGCGCGCGCGCCATGCGTGACCTGGTTCTTGCTGGCGATGACACGGTGGCCGCGCAGTTGTGGAAACTTGCCAAAGCAAAGGGTGCGCAAGACGCAGTGGCGCGGATTGCTCTTGGTCCA
>JBILYM010000043.1:0-10735 GCA_044377725.1 Phycisphaerales bacterium | reverse complement strand
GTGGTTGGCGACAACGCGGGCGCGTTTCAGCCGGTGATCGGTCAACTGATTGAAGGCGTAGTGATGCGCGTTCAGGACTGCGAAGTGACCATCTATCACGGCAGCGTTCACGATTCACTGGTTGCGATTTCCAGCTTTGATTCTGGAACGAACACCGCCGCGCTCGGTTGGGATATGCGTGCCTGGTACCGGTGGTTCAACGAACAATATGTTCCGATGAAGCAGCGTGAAGATCAGGAACTTGCCAGTGCTGCCGCTGGTGTCACGCCGTAAGGCGCGTGAGCGGCGCGGCACATGCGTGGTACGTGCGTGGCAAGCAATACGTCATCACTTTCGCTGTGCAGGATTGCGTGAGTGCGCAACGACCGCATCAGCAGTAGAAATCTTCTTGCGTGCCGCGTCTGCAGGGGCGCGATCCGTAAAGGTTCCGATTTCAACAATCCACACGCGCTTGCCTGACGCTTGCATTGGGAATACACGTGGGGTTGGGAGTCCCGCGCGCTTCGCCTCCTTCGCAAGCGTGGTAGCTCGTTGTCGCGCAGCAGTTTCGGTGCTGAAGACGCCCGCAGCAATGGTCCACGGGGAATTGTCAGCTGCTGGTGCAAGCCCCACGGTGGTGCCCGCGGGTGCGGGAGGTCCTGGCGGGTTGATTGGTTGATTGTCGGGCTGGTTGCCTGGAGTTGTAGCCAACTTCCGCACCTCGGCGGCTTTCGCTGCAGCAGCTGATGCCTGCTCGCGCGCTTGCGCTTGCTCTGGACCAGTGAGTTTGCTGGCCGCCGCGGTGTATGAACTGGCGGCATCGGCCCAGCGCTTATCCTCAACGGCCATGGCGCCCTGCATGGCCAAGGCGCGCCCGGCGACCACGGGATCGTTGCTGCGTGCGGCAATGGCAAAGGCACTACGCGCCTCTTCGTCCTTGTTCAATTCGTTGGCGGACCGGCCCACCATATATGCCGCCTGTTGGCGCAACCCCTGATCGGTGGACTGTGACTGCACATCCTTGGAGATTCGCAGGCATTCGGCGTACCGCTTGGCGTCGTACGCACGCAGTGCATCATCAAGATTTACCGTGGTTTCCTGTTGGCAGCCACCTACCACGAGCGCTGCAGCACACAGTATTTGCGCGGTTCGAAGGGCAACTACTTGGGGGATGAGCCTAGCAATTGTCGCCAAGAACGCATGGGGTTTGGTGGCGGTCCTTCGCACGAATGTATGGTATCGACGCGCGGAATCCTTCCGCTACACGAAACATGCCACTCCTTCGACAGATTCAATGGAGCTTGACCCGCCGCGCCTTCCGTCCGGTTGCTGTGGATGACTTCCGCACCTGGACCGGCGCCACCACCCTGGTGGCATCCTGGCACCTGGCGCGCGCGGTGCAGCAACAGAGTTCGGCACGCAACGTGGGCATACTGCTGCCCACATCCGGGATGTTTGCTCCGGCTCTCCTTGGTATCTGGGCAGCCGGTCGTACCGCGGTGCCCCTCAACTACTTGCTCTCGCGCAGCGATCTGGAGTACATCGCTAAAGATGCAGGGCTTGATGCGGTCATCACCGTGGGGCCGATGCTGGACCTGATTGGCGGCCCGCTTCCTGGACTGGAAGTCATCCGTCTGGACAAGATGCGATTCACTGGCATTCCGCCGCTTCGGCTTGGTCAGTCTGCTGCGTCTGATGACACCATGGTCATCCTCTACACCAGCGGTACCAGTGGTCGACCGAAGGGCGTGATGCTCTCTGATCGCAATCTCACCGAGAACGTCAAGCAAGTCTTTGAGTGGGCAGCCTTTGATCAGCACGACATCATGCTTGGTGTGCTGCCGCAGTTCCACAGCTTTGGAATGACCGTCCTGACACTCTTGCCACTCGCTAGCGGGTGCTTGGCGGTGTACACGGCTCGCTTTGTGCCAGCCAAATTGTTTGAACTTGCGCGTGCCCATAAGCCCACGGTGTTTGTTGCCATCCCGTCGATGTTCAATGCGATGCTGCACACACGCAAAGTGGATCCCACGGATTTCAGCAGCGTTCGATACGTCGTTTCCGGCGGCGAACCGTTGCCGGATAAGGTTGCTGAGACGTTCTTTGAGCGTTTCGGAAAGCGAATCAATGAAGGCTATGGCCTGACGGAAACAGCGCCGTGCACCAATTGGTGCTTGCCGGAGGAGTACCGCCCGCACTCCGTTGGCCGTGCGCTACCGCGCGTTGAAGAGCGGATTGTTGCACCGGATGGCCGCGTGCTTGGCCGAAATGAAGATGGCGAGATTCGCATCAAGGGCGCCAATGTCATGAAGGGGTACTACAACCTTCCGGACTTGACAGCCAGCGTCTTTGATGAGCATGGCTACTTCAAGACCGGCGATATGGGTCGTATTGATGATGACGGATTCCTGTTCATCACTGGACGAATCAAAGAGATGTTGATTATCGCCGGCGAGAATGTGTTTCCGCGCGAGATTGAAGAAGTGGTTGCGCACCATCCGTTTGTGAAGGATGCGGCGGTGGTTGGCCTGCAGGATCCATCGCGCGGCGAGGTACCGATTTGTTTTGTTGAATTGAAGGAAGGCGTTGAATGGGACGAGCAAGCAGTCCGCGCCTTTGTGCGCGAAAAACTTCCGCCCTACAAAGTTCCCCGTGAGTTTCGCGTGGTGGAAATGCTGCCGCGGAATCCCACTGGGAAGATCATGCGTCGGGCACTTTCAGAACTGTTGAAGGCCGAAGGCGCTTGAACGGAGCGGCGCGCTCGCTTGACTTACGGCTTGACTTGGTCTCAGGCTTGACTTGGTCTCAGGCTTGACTTGGTCTCAGGCTTGACTTGGTCTCAGGCTTGACTCTGACCTCGCGGCCGCATCCCTGCATTCAGGGACACACGCCCCACGCGCCAAGCAGGTCTCCCAGATCCGCGCCGTTGATCTGGCCGTCCAGGTTCAAATCGCCCGTTCCATAGAAGCCCCAATTGCCAAGCAGTAGGCCGAGGTCGGCTCCATCGACCACATGATCGCGGTTCAGGTCGGCTGGGCAGAATGCGGGGCAGACTGGTCCAGGCGCCGTGAGTGAAATGCGTCCCGTTCCAGCAATCTGCGAGGTTTCTCCGCCGACTCTTATCAAGTAGGTGTTGCCGC
The DNA here is from genome assembly GCA_044377725.1 of Phycisphaerales bacterium. GTDB lineage: Bacteria > Planctomycetota > Phycisphaerae > Phycisphaerales > SM1A02 > UBA966. The sequence goes on along the minus strand of JBILYM010000043.1, from coordinate 7,616 downwards.
ACACCGATGCGAACTGCACGCGCGCGCCAGTGTTCGGACTGCAAACCACGCTGCTCGAACCGCAGCCAATCACCGTCGGTACCGCGCAGGTGCCTCCATAGACCACGATACGAAGGTCGGTCGCCGCGCCGCAGGTGTTGACCACCACGTTGCCAGAGCGTTCGCCGTTGTACAAGTACCACAGGTCAGGGCCAATGTTGACACCGGTGCCAGATTCACACGTCACAGGAATTCCGGGCGCTTCAACCGCCGCGCGCATGGTGCTGAACTCGATGGTCTCCCCAATACTGATTGGCAGCGCACCGGCGCAGGTGTCGTTTGCCGGAATCGGTGCGCCACAGGTGACGGCTGCTTGACGAGCGCAGTCAAAGTCCCATGTGCTGCTGCAGCAGAATGGGTCGATGACGCAGGTGGCGCTGCAGCAGGTGGCGTTGTTGCACCCGGGACTTGCATGCACTTCAAAGCATGGGCCAGCATTGCTTGAGCAGACCGGTGAGCAGCCGAGTTGCGAAACGTCAACGCGCACGTTGTAGCGCGGGATGGAATCGCACAGGATGTTGGCACTGGCACCCACTGTTGGGAATGTTCCTGGTGCTACAAGTACCCAGTAGTTGCCGGGGGCAATGCATGCCGCGGCAGTGACATCGACGCAATTGGGGGAGTTGACCTTGATCAGTGCCGCTGGAATATTCACTGGGCACGAAGCAGGAACCAATACTGCAAACGTTGGAATAGTGGATGCCAAGTGCAGGGTGGCGCGAGCCAGGCCGTCGCCATCTGCATCGGGAATGGTGATCGAATAGATATCGCGATCGCCGGTCCACACTCCCTCAACTACGAATCCATTCAGTTGCCCGCATGCGCCGCCGCTGGCCAACATCGGCGTGGGTGTTTGCCCGGCGCTTTCGCATGGATCATTGTTGCGCGTGCCGCATGTTTCTGGTTCAGTGGTGGCGTTGGCTGGACATGCCAGCGTGCATCCACCGCAATATTGGACTGCCCAATTCACGCAGAATTGATCCCACGCACCGGAGCAGCACGAAGGGTCGACACCGCACACCACATTGCAGCACGCGGTGTCTTCACAGCCAGGGGTGGAGTGCAATGCTGTGCAGCCGCCTTGGCCGGGGAGACCGCATTGCACTGGTGGACCAGCGACGCAGTAAAAGTCAGCCTCAAAGACGCAGGTGCTGTCCCAGCTAATAGTGCAGCACACTGGGTCAACGGCGCAGACGGAATTGCAGCATGTTCCGTCGGAGCATGCCCCATTGCTGTGGGGCGTCGTGCACGGTCCACTGGCCGTTGCTCCGCACAGACCAGCGCAATTTGAATCAGCGGTCGCGGCGCAGCCGGCATCCCACGTCACCAGGCAGCACTCGGGGCTTACGGCGCACACGGTGCTGCAGCAATCGCTGTCGGAGCATCCTGGCAGCGTGTGCGCGGTCAGGCAACTATCAGTGCCGCTGCCGCAGTTTTGTGCCGTGCTGCATGGGGTGAAGGCCAACGCCAGCGAAGTGGCCACGGCTACCAGTGCAGATGACAGGGTGTGTATGAAGTTCATCGGGGGAATATCAGTGGCAGTATCGGGGGAGTGTGTCGGAATTGAAGATGCTATCCAAGGTTCGCAGCGACACCGTCATCGGCTGCATGAAAGCCAGTAACGGCGAATATTCAATGGCGAATCATCCAGTGCAGTTCCCCCACGCACCGAGCAAGAGTCCCAAATCGGCACCATTCACGATGTTGTTGTTGTCAAGGTCGCCGATCCCACTGAAGCCCCAGTTTCCGAGCATGAGGCCGAGATCGCTGCCAGTAACCGCCCCATCGTGATTCAAGTCGGCTGGGCACGGCGAAACGCATGGAACACTTCCTTCGGAAATGTTCAGCGTTCCGCTACCAAATCCAGCCGATCCCCATGAACCGATTCGAATCCAATAGGTTCCACCGCACGAGAGCGTGGCGGTCATCGCGCTGAGATTGCCGCAAGAGTCATCGTTACACGCGATGACGGTGGCGCCGCTGCTCTCCGGGCAACCCGTCCACAGTTCAAGACGTGTATCGAAGGTGGCGCCGGCGCAGGTGGAGAAGGTGGCCGCTCCGTTCAACGCAGGCGTGAAGGAGAACCACACATCATGGAAGAATCCGTCGCCAATGCAGTCGCCCGAGGGAGCAGTGGGGGCGTTGCTGACCGCAGCTGTGTTGTCAAACGCATTGGCGCCAGTCTGCGCGACGATTGCAGTTGCACAGCTGTCGTTGACTGGCTGCGGAATGACGGTGAACATCACCGTGCCGGTTCCAGTGGAGTCATAGCCACCAAGGCGCACACGCATGGGCGTTTGGCCATCGGAAAGAATATCGATGCGGCTGGTAAGTCCATCGCAACCGGCGTAGTCGTCGTTGCAAGCGAGTGTTGATCCGTCACAGCTGTCGTAGGCGGCCAGCCGCGTATCGAAGCTCGCAGCCCCGCACGTAGTGATTCGGGCGACACCTGCGCTTGGCGTCCATGAATACCAGACGTCGCGCGTGATACCGGTGCCGGTGCCTTCATCACACAGCGGATCCATCGGTTGTGGCGAGTTTGTGGCGAGGCGAGTGTCAAAGGTGAGCGCAGCACCGAGTGCGGGCACCACCCGCGCAGTGGCGCATTCATCATTACTTGGTGGCGTGGCATCGCATGGACTGGCGTTGAGCACCAGCACGTATTCGTTGGATTCGCCAGTGCCGCAGGGGAATCCGGAGAACACCGTTGTAGCAACCTGCAGGCGATACGTTCCAGCTGCAACGCAAGCGGTCGCGGTCCCGGGGCACGATGCTGCATCGGGGTTGCTTGAAGCAAGTACCGTCGGCGAGCAGAGATTGTCCAACAGGAAGACCCTTCCGGGGCCCTTTGAATAAAGTTCCAGCGAGATGGTGGAGCCAGCAGCGACGGTGAATTGGTAAAAATCAGTGTCGCGGGTATCGCCATTCGCCCAGTAGGTTCCGCGCACGCGCGCACCGACAGCAATCGTTTGCACCGGAGTGCCTTCGCTGTTGCAACCGCCGTTGAGATCAGAGCCGCACGGTTCCGCTTCAGTGATGTTGAACGAAGGGAGGGTGCATGTTCCCGCTCCGCATGAAGTGCACAGGAGGCTGGCTCGAACGGCGCAAGTGGCGTCCCAACTGCCGTCACTGGAGCAGCAATACGGATCTTCATTGCACACCAAGGTGCAGCAGGCAGCGTCGGAGCAGAATGGCGTTGCGGCTGCAATGCAGCAGTCATTGGTGCTGGTTCCGCATGTCAGTGGAGGCGGAGCGTTTGGGGTGATTTGTAGTTGCCCGGCGCCAGCGCTGGTGACATCAAATCCGCCAACGGCAATCTTGTAGGTACTGCCAGCAGTGGCTGCAAACTGCAGTTTGCTGGTGAAGGTTGCGCAGCCTGTGGAATCGTCGTTGCAGGCAATGATGCTCCCGGTGCTGCACGAGGCAAAGACAGCAATCCGAGTGTCAAACCCAGCCAATCCGCACGTCGAAAGTTCAAGATTTCCTGACGATGTTGCCAGGTAGGAGAACCAACGAACGCGGTGCATGATGTCGTCGCCGGCGGATCCAAGTTCGCATAGTCCGGCGAGGTTGATGTCCTCAGTGGAAGCCACCGTGTTAAACGCGTTGAGTCCACTGACCGCGGCGATGGCAGTGGCACACGTGGCGCCGCCAGTATCGGTAGATCCGTCCGAGGCGATGTTCACGCTGCCCACGCCGACAGTGGTTGAGCCAAATCCACCGATCGCAATGTAATAGGCAGTACCAGCGAGTGCGGGGAATGAAACTTTCGAGGCCCACGCCTGGCCAGTGGTAATCGTGCAACCCGCAGTGTCATCATTGCATGCAATGACTGAGGCAAAGTTGGAGCAATTGGTGAATACAGCGATCTTGGAATCAAACGCCACCGAGCCGCACGTTCGCGCGATGTAGGTGCCGTTGGCAGGTGCTACAAACCGAACCCACGTGGCGTTGTAGATGATGTCAGTTCCAATGGCTGAGACGTCACAGATGCCCGTGAGGTTGACGGTGTTCCCGGCAGTAGTGGTAATGGCGGTGTCGCCGAGTGATGCGTTGAGTGGTGCGGCACACGTTTGCGCAGACGCCTGCTGCCCAACCAGCGGCGCCAACACCGTCGCTACCGCGATGGCGGCTAGGCGCACGCATGTTGATTCGGGGTGGGGGGTCATCTCGCGGCGGTCCTGTGCGTGCTCCAGCGATTCATGCGGGCCGGGCCCGGTATGCGGTCGAACCATGGGCTACTTCGACCATCGTTCTCGTCAATTGTGACGTAATCGTGTCTTGTTTCATACGGTCAATCAAGGCATTTGCGTTTGGAAATCCCCAACTTATTGCACACATACTTGGCATGTGATTGAATAGTTCAAACTTTGGCTATGTTTCGGTTCTCGGCGGGCGGTTCCGTGCCGGGACGGAGGGCAGGAGAACCGCCGGGCGTTAGACTTCTAGGACCCTGAGGATGGCTTGCCTGCCGCCGTGGCAGAAGCACAAGCCTCTGGGAAGACCTGACTTTGAGAACACCCCCCATGTCCGTGACCATCGGTTCCCACGCACCAGCCTTCAAACTCCCCGCACGCCCTGGACACGAAGTCGACGTCGGCAACGTCATCGGCCATCAGAAGGTGGTGCTGCTCTTCATCCCATTGGCGTTCAGTCCCGTGTGCACCACCGAGTTCTGCACCTTCCGAGATGATTGGTCCAATTGGTCAAAGCTTGGCTGCGCTGTGTATGGCATTTCCGTTGATAGCCCGTTTGTCACCGACAAGTTCAAGCAAGAACTCTCCATTCCCTTTGACATCCTCTCTGACTTCAACAAGGAAGTGAGCCGCACCTACGGAGCGCTCTATGAGAATCTGATGGGCTTGAAGGGTGTTGGCAAGCGCGCCGCGTTCGTCATCAATGCCGCGGGCAAAGTGGTGTACGCAAAGGTGAATGATGAAGCAGGGCAGCAGGTGGATTTTGCAGCCATTCAGAGCGCGGTGGAATCATGCTGAACGGCGCTTGCTATCGATGCATGACTGCAGCGCTCGTAGCAACAACCGTGTTGGCAAGCGTGTTCTCCACTGGGTGTTCAGTGTTTGCGCCGCCACATTCTTCCGGTGGAATTCTGGTCATTGAAGTTCCTGCGGACAGTGGACCGGATGCAGTGGAAGCCGATCGTTCCACCCGTGAGGGTGAAATGAAGGTTGGTGACCGCCTTGAAGTTCGCCTCGGCGCGTATGCGGGAACGGGCTTCGCATGGTCGCTGGCCGGCCCGGTCCCTGGCAACATGCAGATGACTACGGGTGACCCTGCTGGCAAAGTTGAGCCGGTTGCGGGTACGAAATCTCGACCCGGTGGCGCCACCATGTCGACCTTTGGGATGACCGCGGTGGCACAGGGCGACGCCAAGATGCGCTTTGTTCTGATGCGGCCGTGGGAAACCGACGGCAAGCGCGAAGTTGCGCGCACCATTGTGGTGGAGGTGGTGGTGAAGAACGCTCCAAATGCTGATGTGCACGCCACCGATCCGTTCAAGTGAGTTTGATGATTGCTGCGCGGCACCTGACCGGAGTGACGCCGGACGCTCGGGTTCACGCAGGATTGATCGCGTAAGAGGCAGCAATTGCACCGGTCTTCGTGATACAATCCCGGTCTCTTTGCGGGAGTAGCTCAATGGCAGAGCAGCTGCCTTCCAAGCAGCAGGTTGCGGGTTCGAGTCCCGTCTCCCGCTTTCACCAGCACCGACCGGCACGGTTGGGAATTGACCCCACGACGTGAATTACCGCCGCAAGAAGCGCTCCCAAGAACACGAAGCAGCCGATCACAATCATGGCGGGGCTTCGCCGCGCGCGCCGCTTGATCATCCTTTGGTCTCCAAGGCGGTTGCCGAGGTGATTACCACGCCCGAGGCACTGGCGGTTCTGATCGCTGACATTCGTTCCCATCCGGTGGTTGCGTACGACACGGAATTCATCGGCGAAGAGAGTTTCTATCCCAAGCTGTGCTTGGTACAGGTGGCAACGCCCACCGCGCTTGCGTTGGTAGACCCGCTGCCATTCGAGGCTGCTGGGCACGACCTTAGCGAGTTCTTCCGTTCAATCGCTGAGCCGGGCCGCACGATTCTTGTGCACAGCGGCGATACCGATATTGACATACTCCGTCGCGGAGCAGGCATTGAGCCGAGCGACGTGTTCGACACGCAGGTCGCCGCTGCCTTGGCGTGGATGCCATGGCCTTCAAGCCTGGGCACCGTGTTGGAGACGCTCACTGGCTACCGACTTGGCAAGGCGCATACGTTTACGAATTGGGATGCCCGACCACTCACGCCCGCTCAGCTCGGTTACGCGGCGGACGACGTGCGCTACATGCACCTGATTTGGCACATGCTTTCGGAACGCCTTGCCACGCTTGGACGAAGCGACTGGGCAGCCAGCGAAAGTCGTGAACAGCTGCGAAGTACGGCATTTGACCCCGAAGGTCAATTGCGCCGCTTGCATCGGACCGAGCCACTGCGTGCCGGTCAGATGGCTGTTGCGCGTGCATTGGTGACGCTGCGCTATGAACTCGCCCGTACGCATGACATGCCCGCGCGAGTGGTCCTACCAGACACCACCGTCATTGAACTCGCCAAGCGAAAGCCCACCGATCGGTCGGCCATTGGCAACATTTCCGGCATTCCGCGACGGATCGCGTCCGCGCATGCTGAAGATATTGTGGCTGCGATCGCTGGCTGCAAGGCCATGGCGGTTGACAATGACCCCGGCAATCCGCTGGCGGACGACATGCGTGTCCGTGCCGAAAGTGATCAACTTTGGAACGCGTTGCAGGTGCGTTGCGCATCCACGGGCCTCGCATCCAACCTGGTGGCGACCCGCGCCACTTTCTCACGCTGGTACTTCTCGGTGGTGGAGGCGCGCCGGCGGGGGCAAGCCCTCGGCTGCGGAGAGGGCGAGGCGCCACTCTTTACGGGGGGAGACTGGCGCATCGAGGCAGTTGGTCATTGGCTTGAAGGATTTCTGAACGGAACGGAACGCCTTGAATTGGTGTGGTCGCCGTCCGGAACGGTGGCGCCCGGTTTCGCTCGCGCGCACGGCGTCTAATTTCACGGTTGGGCGGTAGACTTTTCCGCTATGACTCTGAACCACTCGACCCCGGCTCGAATCTCGTCGCTCAAGTCCGTCATTTGCGGAAGCATGTTCGTAAGAATGTGCCCGGTGTTATTGCTGGGCGCGGCCGCACTGTTTGTGCCGGCATGCGGCACCAGTTATACATATGCCTACGGGGACGGATCGGGTGGATATCCATATGATTGGAAGGTCCTTCTGAAGGGCGACAGTTTGGAAGCTTGGAAGGTGTTTCCGAGCGAGACCAAGGGTGATGCAGCGGCCACCTGGACAGCGAAGAACAACTTGCTCTTCTGCTCCGGAACTCCTGCGGGCTACATCGCCACTGTGAGTGAATTCACCAACTTTGAATTGGAACTGGAGTGGTGCTTTGATCCTTCGAAGGGCGCTGGAAACAGCGGTGTGCTCCTCCGCGTGCAGCAGAAGGACGAGATCTGGCCCAAGAGCATCGAAGCGCAGTTGCAGTCGCGC
>JBILYM010000255.1:0-3649 GCA_044377725.1 Phycisphaerales bacterium | reverse complement strand
GTTGACATCATCCCAGCTGACCCGACGACGCCGCGCTTGGCGATCGATCGCGTCTGACCAGGATTCGACCCGAACACTGAACCGCGCAGGTCCCTTGATCTGCGCGGTTTTCATTGCATAACGAAACCCAATACACCATGAATGTCTTCGTCGATACAGCCGTCATTAATGTCCGATCCGGCAAGGGCGGCGATGGCGCCTCGCATCTGCGCCGTGAGAAGGACCGCCCCAAGGGTGGACCGGACGGCGGCAACGGTGGTCGCGGCGGCGATGTAGTGGTGGTTGCCGATTCGCACCTCGACACGCTGATTGAATTCTCGTTCCGTTCGCACTTCTTTGCGATCGATGGCGGCAAAGGCATGCAGAAGAGTTGCCACGGCGCGGACGGCGCGGGCATTGAGATTCGGCTGCCGGTTGGCTCCGTGGTGACTGATGCTGATACCGGTGAATTCCTGGTGGATCTGATTATCCCGGGGCAAACGGCGGTGGTGGCGCCCGGTGGTGTTGGCGGCCTTGGCAACGAGCATTTCAAGGGTGCCTTGAAGCAGACTCCGCTGGAGTGCACGCCCGGTGAGTTGGCTGTTGAGCGACGCCTCCTGATTGAACTGAAATTGATTGCCGATGTGGGCCTCGTTGGGCTTCCCAATGCCGGCAAGAGCACGCTCTTGAGCGCCATTAGCCGCGCAAATGCCAAGGTGGGCGCCTATCCGTTCACCACGCTCAGCCCGCAGCTGGGGATCGCTGAACTTGATCCGGATCGACGAATGGTCTTTGCAGATCTTCCGGGTCTTATTGAAGGTGCGGCGCAGGGCGCTGGTCTTGGCCATGACTTCTTGAAGCACGTGGAGCGCACCCGCGCCATCGTGCACTTAGTGGATCTTGCGCCGCTTGATGGCAGCGATCCCGCGGCCAATTGGCACATGATCCGCAAGGAACTTCTGGAATTCTCCGCCGAACTCGCGGAGAAGCCGGAATTGGTGGTCTTGAACAAGGTTGACCTGGTGGAGCCGGAGGAGCGCGAAGAGCGCATCGAGCGGTTTGCTGGTGCGATCGGTATGCGCAAAGGCGAGCGACCAATTGCCATCTCCGGTGCCACGGGCGAGGGCGTTCGCGCCATGCTTGAAGGTGCGTGGAAGTTGGCGGGTAAGACCTCGGAACCAATCGGCGGTAGCGCGGAAACCACGCGCCGGCCTGGTACCGGAAGTTGGGGGAATGCTCCCGGAACAGCTTCCTAGCGACAGAGTTGTAGGTATCGCTCAAAGACAGCCACCATCTGATCATGCCAGTTGTCGCTGAGGGCGAGCCCGGCGAGTTCCGCAACCAAATCGTTGCGATCGCTGAGACGAATGACTCGACCGCCGCCCATGCGCGCGATTTCAGTGAAGTGCTTCACTTCTTCCGTCTTGGTGATGGAGCGGGCGCTGATCACATAGGTAGTGATGCCGTGTGCACGGGCGGCTTGTGACATGTCTACGGTGCGGCTTCCCCAACCGGGGTGCGGCGGAGCGTCGCCGATCAGCACCATGACATTTTGTGATTGCGATCGCCACGAGAACTTTCCGTACGCCATACGCATGGCTTCATAGACCATCTCTGGCTCGTCGCCGCCGCCGTCAGCGGAGAGCTTCCAGATACGGGTGCGTGCTTCGGCGGGATCAGCCGTGAAGTCCCAGCCCATGAGTTGGAACTCGTCTTGTTGATCTCGGAACCCGACAATGGCTACTCGCATGCCGCCAGTGGCGGCATTGACGAAGCGCATCAGATCATCGATTCCTGCCTGTGCGGAGGCAATTTCAGCAGACATGCTGGCGGTGCAGTCAATGGCCACTGCTAGGTCAATCGGCTTTTTGAAGAGTTCATCAAGGGCTGCTGTGAAACGCACAAATTCAGCATCGTCAAGAAGTGCAATGGCGTTCTGCACAACGGCCACTTTGGGGCCGATGAGCGCTGCAGCATCAATGCGCATGGTGTTGCGGTTGCGGTCAAGCCAGGAGCGCCACTTCCAGCCGACCCGGGTATCGCGCGCGCCGGTGATGGCGGCGATACGGGGACTGAGGGCGCCACCGTCATCGCGGTCGAGGCGCGCGATGACGGAGGCGAGCGTGTCTTTACCGAACTCGGTGAGTTTGCGCTCGCTGCGGCCTTGCGCTTCCAGTGCGCCGATGAGTTCGACCGCTAGTAATCGGTCGGTGCCTTCGCTTGCTTTCGCAAGCACGCGTGCGCCGCGGTCGACGCGGTTGGCGGGTACTTCCCAACCGCAGCGCAACATGGTGCGAATGACCCGCGGATCTTCTTCGCTTTCGGCAAGGCGCGGAAGCGGTGGCGCGCCGACGCGTGCCATGGCAAGGATGGCGCTGCTACGAACGCGCGGATCGGAATCAAGTGCCAGTGCGTTGAGGCGCTCGCGAACGCCGGATTCTTCGGCGCGCTCGAGGCGCATGGTGGCAAGCAGGCGTCGGATCCAAGTGGGGTGCGCAGCAAGTGATTTGAGTGCTGATTCACTGGCGGCGCGGGCGGATGGAGGCTCTGCGGGCTGTTGTTGTGGTGGCGCCGATTGTGTTGGATCAAGCGGCTTTGATGGCGGTGACTGTATCGGCGCGACCACCGCCATGAAGCATGCGGCCACAAGGGTGATCACCGCGCCGTACATCAGTTAGTCGCCGTGCAATTGCCGCAGGCGCGGCGAGGTGCGAAGCATCAATTGAACGCGTTCGAACTCTTCAAGCCAGTCTTGCAGTGTGGCGCTTGTTTCATCACTGGCAACGGTCGCCCATGGCAGTGGGCAGGATGCACCAAGTTGCCGCGCGGCGATTGATCGGTAGCGAGTCAGGGTGCGATCGCCCAGCATGGAGCAGAAGTTGAAGTCCTCCGAGCACCACACCACCGTGGGCACGCGGGTTCCGCCACAGATGCGCAGTTGATCCGCGAGGTCGGCGTGGTCAGCCTGTTCTAAGAATCGAACATCGGCCACCGGGCACGCTGCGGCAATGGCGCCGATCATGGGGCATTGCACGGCGCAGTCGCCGCACCACGCGCCGGTGAGTACCAAGACATTCATTCGGCGCGTGAAACTTGCAAGATGCACGCCCTGTTCAGCAGTGAGCCGGGCGGCGGCGATATGCGCTTTCCAACCAGCCGTGCGTTCGGCGTGCGCCGCGAGGTAGTTCTGCCAAGTTAATCCAGCGCTGTGTTCGGATTTCCAGGTACTGCTGTCAAGCATCGGTAGTAGTCACTTTCAATTGGCGAAGCATGTCAAATGCTTGGAGTGGGGTGAGGGTGTTCAAATCAAGCAGACGGAGTTTTTCGATCGCTGGATGGGGCGGGGCGCTTTCTGCGTGGCTCGCAAAGAGCGGCATGGCATCCACCGGTTGTGCGCCGGTTGCGGCGGTGGAACTGTTGCCGCGGCCACGCGTTCCGCGCGTGGACTTGGGCGAACTGTTCACTTCAAGGGTACTGAGTACATCCTTGGCGCGCGTCACTACCGACTTTGGAATGCCGGCAATCTGCGCAACGTGAATTCCGTAACTGCGATCGGTGGAGCCGGGAAGAATGCGATGCAAGAACACAACGTCGCCCTTCCATTCGCGCACGGAAACGTGCAGGTTGCGAACGCCCGCGATGCGAGTGGAGAGGTCAGTGAGTTCGTGGT
>JBILYM010000254.1:0-3665 GCA_044377725.1 Phycisphaerales bacterium | reverse complement strand
GTCGCGCGTACCACGCGTTCTCCGGAGACTTGAGCAGGATGCACGGAGTGTTCACCACGCGCTGCCAGCCACTGCTGCCGCATCCGCCGAACTGCGGCTTGCCGTTCACGGAGATGAGGACCGCTGCGGTTTCAACCACCTTGATGGTTGGAACTGCGTTGGAGAGTCCGGTGACATCGCGCGATGCGTCGATGGCAATTCCCTCAACAATGGTGGAGAGGGTGGCATCGAAGCCGATGCCGTCGAGCAGCTTGGTGAACTCAGCCTTGGCGGCTTCGCCGGAGCCGTCGGCGAAGTCGCAGCGGGTGACCGTGAATTCGTTCAGTTCAACGATGCCCGGCGTGTCCGAGGTGGCGATGACGGCAGTCATTTCCAGCGTTCCACTCGTGGGAGCCGCAGTGCCGCGCTTCACGTTCACAACGGCGCGCATCGTCACGCTGTTGCCGGAGATCGCGGTGTAGGAGGGCTCATTGACGGTGTACGTGGCGCCGTTCTCAGTGACGGCTTGCGGCCACTCGGAGGCAACCGCGGCGGTTTGGCCAGCGGGAGCTTGCGGAGCCTGCATGGCGAGCGTGGGCGCGTTGAACAGCGACGCGCTGACGATAAGTAGCGATCCGGTGAGCGTCATCATTGTTTGGTATTGCATTCTTTGTAGGTGGGGCTAGGTGCAGTCGACATGCACCCGCGGTAGAGCAAGAAGTCTACCCGCGTTCCTTGCCGCGAAACGTCCGCGCAACGACAGCCAGTCGTGCACGGCACCGATTTACAGTCCGGGGGCAAAGCCACGGCGCATCGTATTTTCGCAGCACGCTCGTGGCTCTACGAATTGCAGCAGATAGTCGCGACCGCCGGCCTTGCTGCCGACGCCCGACATTCCAAATCCGCCGAACGGCTGCCGGCCAACCAGCGCGCCAGTGATGCCACGGTTTACATACAGGTTGCCAACGCGGAACTCGCGCTTGGCGCGTTCCAGGTGTGCCGGCTTGCGTGTGTAGATGCCGCCTGTGAGTTTGTATGCCGGTGCATTGGCAATGCGGAGCGCTTCGTCAAAGTCCTTGGCGCGGATCACTGCGAGCACTGGTCCAAAGATTTCTTCGGTTGCGACCCGCGCATCGGCACGCACGCCACTGATGATGGTGGGTCCAACGAACGGCATGCCAACCTTTGCCTCAAGCCCCGCGGGGATTGGCAAGGTGAGTTGCACTTTCCCCTCTTGCGCTCCAAGTTCAATATAGGAACGAATCTTTGCGGCAGCTTCCGCGTCAATCACCGGACCAACATCGGTTCCTGGTTCACGCGGATCGCCAACCACCAGTGCTCGCGTTGCTTCCACCAATCGGTGCAAGAACACATCGTGTGCGCTGTCAAGCACAATCACGCGGCTGCATGCCGAGCACTTCTGGCCTTGGAATCCAAAGGCACTCTGTCGAACACCAAGCACGGCTTCGTCAAGGTCTGCGCTTTCATCAATGATCAGGGCGTTTTTCCCGCCCATTTCGCAAATCACCTTCTTGACAAATTCTTGGCCAGCATGCGTTTCGCCCGCCGCCTTGATGATGTCAAGCCCAACAGCTTTACTGCCGGTGAAGGCAATCAACGCAGTGCGCGGATCGCGCACCAGCGCCGCGCCAACCGTCTCGCCGGGTCCTGGCACAAAGTGCAAGACATCGCGCGGAATGCCAGCCTGCCACAAGATGTCACACATGATCTTGGCGATTCCTGGCGTCTGCTCTGCGGGCTTTACCACTGCACAATTTCCAGTGACGAGCGCCGCAACCGTCATACCCGCGCAAATTGCCAGCGGGAAATTCCATGGACTGATGATCGCTGCCACGCCGCGCGGCTGGTACCACTGCTCATCAAGCTCGCCGACGAAATTGCCAAGGCGTGTTCGACCAAACAGCGCTGACGATTCACGTGCGTAATACTCGCAGAAGTCAATCGCTTCGCACACATCGGCATCTGCCTCTCGCCAGGTCTTTCCGCTTTCGCGAATTAGAATCGCCGAGAGTTCATCGCGACGTGCGCGCATGAGTGACGCGGCGCGAATAATCGCCGCGGCGCGTTCTGTGTGCGGCGTATCGCGCCATTGTGGGAATGCGGCGTCAGCGTTGGCAACGGCGCGCGTGGCGTCTGCAACCGTGGAGTCATTGCGCACCACCGGTACAGTGGTCGCCGCAACTGCCGCCGCAAACTGCGTGCGCACTGCAGCAATTGCGAAGTTTCGCATCGGCTCAGTAAAGAACGGTCGGCCGTCGGCCAATCCGGGAACGGCGATGGACAGCGCGTGTCGCTCCGGCGCATTCTGGATGCGATCGATCCCTGGGTCGGAATCATGCTCACGGAATGGACTTGCCACCAAGGTTGACACATCGGCGTTGTCTAAGAAACCGGCCTTGAGCCAACTCTCATTGGAGGTGTTCTCCAAGAGGCGTCGCACCAAGTACGCCATTCCCGGAATCATCTCGCCAACGGGTACATACTCACGGACGCGCAGACCCATGGCCATGGCCGCAGCCTTGAGCGGGTCGCCCATGCCGTGCAGCATCTGCAATTCAATCGCCGACTTCGGCATGCCACACTTCTCCAGCGTTGCAAGCGCCGCAGCGATCGATCGTGCATTGTGGGAACCAAGCGCCAACTTCACGCCGCCTTCGCCGCGCTTGCGGGGCGTGTTCTCAATGAAGTACTGCGCGACGCGTTCGAAGCATGCGTCGGTGTCGCACTTGCGGCTCCACACCGGAACGGGCCATCCTTGTTGCTCAGCGTGGATGGTTTCGTAATCCCAATATGCACCCTTGACCAGCCGAATAGTGACGACGCGCCCGGTTCGCTTGGCCCAATCGACAACGCTGCGTGCATCGTCGGGGGCACTGCGCAGGTAGGCCTGCATGGCCAGTCCGGCCTCAAAGTCCACCGCTTCACAGCATCGCTTAAAGAGCTCAATAGTGAGGTCTTTCAGCGCAAATTGCTCCATATCAAAGTTCACCAGCACGCCGTGCTTCTTGGCGCTTTCCAGAATCGGCATGATCTCTGCCATCAGCGTGCGGATCGAACCCTCGGTATCAATGGGGTCAACACGTGCGCTGAGTGAACTGATCTTGATACTGACGTTGGTACGCGGAACAGGTCCAAGGTGATCCGACTCCAAGACCAACTTTGCCGGCCACGTTGCCACGCGCTTGGGGAGATTCTCAACAAGGTCAAGGTATTTCTGTCGGTACAGCCGTGCCTCTTCGTCGCTCACGCATGCCTCACCCAGGAGGTCCACGCTGAAGCACATGCCGTTCTTCCACATCTTCTCCAATGCGGGCAGGGCGCTTGCAGCATCGGTGCCAGCAATGAACTTGGATGCCATGCCTTCAATCTGGCTCGACATCGTCTTGGCCATCAGCCCCTTGGCGAGTCCGCCAGCTGCCATGCCAAGTTCAAATCCCGGCGGCGCCTTCACTCCAGGCTGGGAGAGATAGTCAGAGAGGTGTTCGTAGATGGCATCGTTGCTGCGCAGTGTTGGGAAGCAGTCAACGAACCGGAACAGCTGGACGCGGAATGCTTCGTCCTGCATGGCCCAGTCCATGAGCTTGTCTTTGAACACTGAGAGACTGCCCGCAAAGACGCCGGCGCCTGCGTTGCGCGCGGCGGCCAGGTACTCGGCACCAATCTCC
>JBILYM010000042.1:0-10859 GCA_044377725.1 Phycisphaerales bacterium | reverse complement strand
CTGGAAGACGGAGCGACCACGAAAGTGTCGCTGCATGGAACCACCGTGTGCGAAAACCTGCCGCGCCCGAATGTGGCGGGTCGATTCATTGATCTCGGCGGTAATGTGGTCTGTGATTGCGCCGGTGATCTGAATATCGACGGAGTGGTGAACGGCGCTGATCTCGGCCTGATGCTGTCCGGTTGGGGTCCGTGCGGAAGCAGTTGCCTGTACGACCTGAACGTCGATGGTGTTGTGAATGGTGCAGATCTCGGGCTGTTGCTGGCCGCGTGGGGGGCGTGCGGGAGTTGAGTGGGCGGCACGCGGTCGGGCGGCGCGCAGATGATCTGCACATGCCCGCTATCCTCACCGCGTGTCCATCGACCACTTCCCCAGCACTCACGCCACGTGGATTGATG
Source organism: Phycisphaerales bacterium (assembly GCA_044377725.1). Lineage (GTDB taxonomy): Bacteria > Planctomycetota > Phycisphaerae > Phycisphaerales > SM1A02 > UBA966. The sequence goes on along the minus strand of JBILYM010000042.1, from coordinate 10,461 downwards.
CGCAGCTGACGCTGATCGATGGTGCGGACGCATCGCACGCCGGGCCGCACGCCGGGCGCGCGGAGACTGCGCGGGAGGCGCTTCGTCGCCACCTTTGGGATCGATACCACGCGCCGTTGCGTGCGTACGCACACGGCGGATCGCTGCGGCGCGCCGGTGAGCCCGATGAATTAGTGGTCGGCTATTTCGCCGAGCGCGTGACTGCTCCCGACTTCCTGCCCGCATGGCGGCGCAGCAATATGCCACTGCGGCGCTGGATGATGAACGGCATCGGCTTCTACGCCCGCGGCGTGGTGCGTGATCGCATGCGCGACCGACTGCGCCCGTTCACGGATCTGGCAAGTACGCCGATGAGCGACAGCGATTGGGCGAACCCCAGCGCGGATGATGCTTTGCTGTCGGCCGACGAACGCACCGCCGAGACCGCGTTCGAACGCGTGTGGGCGATCGCGGTCTTGGATGCCGCACACACGCAAGCGCACGCGCAACTTGCCAGCGAGGGCCGCCTTGATGAATACGACGCATTCCGTCGCCGCGTGATTGAGGGCGAGGGGTACGACACCATCGGGCCTTCGCTTGGCATGAGCGCGCAACAGTGCGCCGGCGCCACGCGGCTGGTCTCGCAGCGAATGGCCGCGGCCCTGCGCGAAGTGTTGCGCGCCGAGGGCGTGCGCGAGAGTGAGATGGACCGCACGGTGCAGGAAGTGCAGCGAGCGGTGGAGGCGACGGGCGGGGGCTAACTCATCAGACGCGGTATTGATGTATCCCGAGACAAGATGCTTGGCAATGCACGCTTGACCTTCTACCATGACTGCATGTCTTTGCATGTTGATGAAGCCAAGCTCCGCAACCTATGCGCGCTCTGCCGCGAGCATGGGATCGTCCGTCTTGACATGTTCGGTTCGGCAGCGCGGGCGGACTTCGATCCAGCGCGCAGCGATGTCGACCTCGTGGTTGACTTCGCGCCGGACCGCACGCCGGGCATTGCATTCTTCGGATTGCATCGCCAATTTGAGGCGATCCTCGGCAGACCGGTTGATCTGCTGACACGCGCAATGCTTGACGACCGTATCCGGGACAGCGCCCTCAACGGCGCGGTGACGCTCTATGACGCGGCATGATCCACGGCTTGCGATTGAGCAGATGATTTCCTACGCACGGGAAGCAGAGGCTGTGGCCTTGGGCTTTACGACCGAGACGCTTGCGGCAGACCGATTACGTTCACTTGCACTCGTACGGCTGGTGGAACTGATCGGCGAGGCATCGACGCGTGTGCCACCGGAGCTTCGCAAACTTCACCCGAATGTTCCCTGGCGGGAGCTCAAGGACACGCGCAACCAGCTGATCCACGGCTACGACGGCGTCGACTTGGCGATCACACTCGAGATATGCCACAGCGACCTTCCGAAGCTTCGCGCGGCCTTGGGCGATGGCGGGTGAACGGGCACCGCAGATTTGTAATCGATCGAATTCGTGATGCATGGCCGACGTGGAGGCGGATCGTTGTCCCCGTGGAGAACGACCCGCAACAGACGCACGAACATCTTCCGCGCGGCGCGAAGGCGGTCATTGATGCGCGCGCAGCGACGCGGCTTTCCGCGGTGGTTGGGGATGGGGAGTTTGCGGAGTTCGCGGTGGGGGTCGAGGAGGTCGCGGCCAAGGGTCCTGCGGCGACGACGGCGGCTGTGATACGCCGTACCGCCCCCGTGGCGGCCATTGGGGCTGCCACCCTTGCCTGTTTATGGGCGGGCGCCCGGATGAATCACAATTTCAGCGATATGGCCGCGCATGCCGCAGCCGACGGAGGATCGTTCGGAAGGCTCAACGCTGCTGCTAGCCCGATGTTCGGAGCTGGCCGCGATCGAGGCGAACTGAGCGGAGATCCGGCGATGAATTTGAAGAACTCGGCACGCGTGGCGGCAATGGCAGTGACGGCAGCAGTAACAGCGAACGGCGCGCTTGCGGGGGATGCAGTGCAGTGGCGGGTGGAGGATGGGGGGAATGGGCATTGGTACCAGCGCATAGGCACCCTGATGAGTTTCACTGTTGCCCAAGGTGCGGCCACCGTGCGCGGCGCTCACCTCGCGACATGCTCTGACGCCGAGGAGTGGGTCAAGGTTCTGGCTGTTGCGGATACCGCACCTAAACAGGAACTCTACTTTTGGATCGGCTTGTATCAAGATCACTCTGCTCCTGATTTTGCCGAACCCACTGGCGGATGGCGATGGGTCGATGGCACTCAACTGGGTTTCTCCGTTTGGCTCCCGTACGAGCCGAACAATACGAACGGAATCGAGGATTTCGGACATGGATTTGTGTCAGCCTCCGGTGCAAGTGGATGGAATGACACGGTCTCGGGCCCGTTAGTCTCTGTGTTTGAATGGTCCGCCGACTGCAACTCCGATGGCATCGTCGACTACGGTCAGTGCCATGATGGAACGCTGCCGGACTACAACGGCAACAACATTCCGGATTGCTGTGAGCGTCGTGAGGCGTGCGTGGTCGGCAACTATCCGGTGCAGTGGCGCGTAGAGGATGGGGGTAATGAGCACTGGTACGCCATCGATTCGGGGCTGCGTCAGCATTCACCTGCACAAGCGCTTGCGGCCGCCCGGGGAGCTAACCTCGCCACCATCACGTCCGCTGCCGAGGATCAATTCGTCTTCGGGCTGGGTGTAGCGTCCATTCCGGGTAAGGTCGGCGTCTGGCTTGGCGGACTTCAGCCGGATAGTTCCTGCGAACCCGGGTGTGGTTGGGCGTGGGTAACGAGCGAGAAGTGGAGTTACACCAACTGGGCGCCGGGTGAGCCGAACAACCAGCCCGGTTACAACGAATCCAGGCTTCACTATTGGTCTGGGTTTTCGTGGAACGATGCCATCCCCGAGCATCTCTCGGGCTCGGCATTGGAGTGGTCCGCCGACTGCAACTCCGACAACATCGTCGACTACGGCCAAATCCTCAACGGTCAACTTCCCGATACCAACTCGAACGGCATCCCCGATTGCTGCGAGCCCGGCAACAGCTGCTGCCTTGGTGACATCTACGTGAATCACATCGTCGACGGCGGCGATCTCGGCGTGCTCCTCAGCGAATGGGGCGTCGTGACGCCAACCACGCGGTCGGATCTCAATCGGGACGGATTCGTGGATGGCGCAGATCTCGGCCGCCTGCTCGCCAATTGGGGACCGTGCGGGGGCTAACGCCTCACCCCCACCCAACGCCCAATCGGTTCGCTTCCCGCGCCAGCACGCGGTCGTGGGTGTAGATCGCGAGTGCCGTTCCCGCCTGAACCGCTGCGAGCGCAGAGGCGATCAGGCTTGCGTCGGGCCAGCTCAGACCGGTGCAGGCGAGAGCATGCCCTTCCACAACGACGCGTACGGTGGCATGATCAAGGTCCGGAGCCTGCGGGAGCGCGGCGGAGGTCATCGCTAGGCGTGATGCCGTGGACCCGCAACCGAGCGAAAGCTCGCCGGTCACTACGCCGTGTCCCAGTACGCGGCGAGTTTCGAGCAGCCCATCGAGCAGCGGGTCGCCGAATCGCGCGCAGGCGATCCACGCGCTGGTGTCTGCCAGCATCAAGCGCGGCGCCGCCCCTTCCGCAGTCACGCCTCCGGCGGCGTCTGCCCCGGCTCCGGATTCAGGAAATCCGGCGGCCTGCGACGCGGCGGCGCTTCCGCCGTCGGGTCCGTCCCGCTCAGCGCCCGGAGCTCGGCCAACGCGCGCGCGTGGAGAAACTCGCGCAGGACGTGAGGAATCAACTTCGCCGGGTCGGCGATCCCCGTCAGCGCCGCGGCTGCCTGCAATTCCCGGGTGTCGAGTTGGAGATGTATTTCCATGACCGTCAGTGTAGGTCGCATCGATGTTCATTCAATACCTTTCTGCGCAGTATGCGCGGACACATCATGGCCATGTCGATCCGCACCTCGACGAAACTTCGCCAAACTTCTCTCCCGATTCCAAGAATCCATCCCCGCGCGGTACCCTCCGCCGCCATGACTCCGGTGGACCACTTTCCCAGCACGCACGCCACGTGGATCGACGCGCAGCTGACGCTCGCCGAGGGCGGCGACGCGCGCGTGGCGGCGGGCGCGGCGCAGTCGCTGCATACGCACGTGATGGAGCGATACCACCGGCCGCTGTGCGCGTACGTGCGCACCGGCGCGTTCGCGCGGCTTGGCGAGCCCGAGGACCTGGTGGCCGGGTTCTTCGCAAAGCAGCTGCAGGGGCTTGAATTCCTGTTGCGCTGGCGCACGTCGGGCATGCCCTTGCGGCGATGGATGATGAACGCCGCCAGTTTCCACTGCCGCGGACTGGCGCGCGATCGCGCGCGGGCGGCGGGGCGCGAGGTGCTCGACCCTGCCGGCGATGACGGCCTGCTTGACGCCCTGCCCTCGTCCGAACCGAACGCCGAGCGCGCCTTCGACCGCGCGTGGGCGGTGACGCTCGCGAACGAGGCGCACGTCATCGCGCAGACCGATGCGGACGACCGCGGCCGCCCCGACGACTACGTGGTGTTCCGCATGCACGTGATGGATCGCATGGAGTACCACGCGATCGCCGCGGCGCTTGGCATCACGCCGAGCCAGGCGAAGCACGCGGCGGCGCGCGTTGGCGAACGCATGCGCGGGGCCGTGCGCGAACTGCTGCGAGCGGAGGGCGTGCGCGCGGAAGAGCTCGATGCTGAGGTGGGGAAACTGATGCGGCTGATCGAGGAGAGTGCGGGGTGAGCGCGGGTGGCGGGGGTGAGCAGTCGGGGGCGGCGGGGATGGCTCGGCGGCATGCGGGGCCGGCGACGCGCGACGAATTGGCGCCGGGGATGTTGATGCGGGCTTTGGGGGTCGGCGTGGAGGATGAAGGCGCAGCTGCGGGCGAGCGTGCCGATCCGGCGCCGAGCGCCGCATGCGCGCGGTTGGCGGTGGCGGCGGCGATCGCGGGGACGGCACTCCTGGCAGGGGTATTGGGGCCTGGAGCGGGGGCTGGGAGATATTCAGCAGAATCCGGGGCGAATGTGCCGGCTGCGGCGGCGGTGGCCGGATCTGTGGAGTCTCAAGGAGATTCTTTCGTGAAGACCAAGAAGTTCAGCTCGGATGTCGTGTTGGGTGCTGCTGCCGCGGCGGCGGTTTCGATGAGCGCGCTTGCGGGGGACGCAGTGCAGTGGCGAGTGGCGGATGGGGGGAATGGGCATTGGTATGAGTTCATTTCTGGGACCGACGTCTCCGGTGGTCCAAACTTCGATGCGCAGGACAAGGCCTGCACATCCCGTGGTGGTCATATGGCCACGCTTGAATCGGTACAGGAATGGAACTTCTTCCTCACAGCCGCTCCCACAGTCGGTGGGTACTGGATTGGACTTCGGTCTGAGCGATGCGCGAATTGGACGTGGGCGACCGGAGAACCACTTGAATTCTCTGCATGGGGGTCATCCTCCTGCGGCGCTGGTCCATATCCGAACAACTGCGCATCATCAAACTTGCGCGCCACCGCCGGGAATCGATTCGACTGCGGTTGGGTGTGGGACGACTACCCGCAAGGCTTGATGAATTTCACCGACTATTGCATCGAATGGTCCGCCGACTGCAACTCCGACGGCATCGTCGACTACGGCCAGTGCCATGATGGAACGCTGCCGGACAACAACGGCAACAATATTCCGGATTGCTGCGAACAGGGCGTGCAATGCACTGTGGGGAACTACCCGGTGCAGTGGAAAGTTTCCGATGGCGGAAATGGGCATTGGTATCAAGCGCTCAAGTCAGAAACTCCATTGACTTGGTCGCACGCCCTGGATCGGGCAGCCAGTATGGGTGGTCATCTCGCAACATTCGAATCAAATGGCGAGTTCTTGGCGGTCGTTAGCCCGATCGTGACGAACATCAACTTGTGGGTCCAAGAAACGTGGTGGCGAGGTCCATGGATTGGGGCCTATCAAGACCACACCGCAACGGACTTCGCGGAACCATCAGGCGGCTGGCGCTGGATCACCGGCATTTCGGTGGCGCCATCGTTCCTTTCTAGTTTCGGATACGGAAACCCCAACAACTACCCTTGTTGCGAAGACTATTTGCAGATTGGCGAAAATCCATTGGAGGCTGGCGTGAACGACGTGCCCGAGTACGCGACGGCGGTGGCTCTCATCATCGAATGGGACGCGGACTGCAACAACGACGGCCTGGTCGACCTCGGCCAAATCCTCAACGGCACCCTCCCCGACACCAACACCAACAACATCCCCGATTGCTGCGAGCCCGGCAACAGCTGCTGCGTCGGTGACATCTATGTGAATCACATCGTCGACGGCGGCGATCTCGGCGTGCTCCTCAGCGAATGGGGCGTCGTTACGCCAACTACGCGGTCGGATCTCAATCGGGACGGATTCGTGGATGGCGCAGATCTCGGCCGCCTGCTCGCCAATTGGGGACCGTGCGGGGGCTAACCCCGCTCCCCCGAACATAGGGACAGTGGTGAACGGCACCTATTCACCTCTTTACAGGTGCGCCACCACCGCAGCCACTTCGTTCTTCGACCCCAGCACCAGCGGCACGCGTTCGTGCATTTGGCTGGGGACGATGTCCATCGTGCGTTGACCAGCAGCGGTGACGCTCGCGCCGCCGGCTTGCTCCACTAGGAAACTCATCGGGTTCGCTTCGTACAAGAGCCGCAGCTTTCCGTTCGGATGCTTCTTTGTCGGCGGATACAAGAAGACGCCGCCGTTCATCAGCGTGCGGTGCATGTCGGCCACCATTGAGCCGATGTAGCGGCTGCTGTAGCCGTTCTGATGCGCCCACTTCAAGTACTTCTGGAAGCCCTCCGGGAAGCCCTCGGCGTTGGCCTCGTTCACGGAATAAATCTTCTTGCTCGCTGGCATCTGAATGTTGCTCTGCACCAACATGAAGCTGCCGATCGACGAATCGAGTTCAAACATATGCACACCGCGACCAGTGGTGATCACAAACACCGTGCTTGATCCGTACAACACATAGCCCGCAGCCACCTGCTGGTGACCAGCCTGGCACACCGTCTCCACCGCGCCGTGGATCTTTGGGTCGTTGCGCAGAATCGTGAAGATGGTGCCGACGCCTACCGCAGTGTCAAGATTGCTTGAGCCATCAAGCGGGTCAAACAACACGCAGTACTTGCCGCCCTCGTGGCCGCGGCGCAGAATGGTCGGTTGCTCCTCTTCCTCGCTGCCAAGCACGGCGATCGATCCGCGACCGCCGAGGACGCGCATGATCACCTCGTTGGCGATCACATCCATGCGCAACTGATCCTCACCCTGCACGTTGATGGTGCCGTCTTCGCCCAGCACGTTCTGCAGGCGTACGTGGCGAACCTTGTGCGCGATGATCTTGGCGGCCAAGCTGATGGCGCTGATGATCCAACTGAAATCGCCCGACGCGCCCGGATAGCGCGTTTCCTCCTCCAGAATGAACGACTGGAGCGAGACGAGGTTGTCGGTGACCACCCGACGCGGGGGCTGCTGCTCTGTGGAATCCGGCATAAAGTGAACGATATCATTCGCGACCCGGCTGCATTCGCACGCAGCCCACACTTCACCGAATCAGGAGCCCACCCATGAACCAGCCCGTCATCGTCGCCGCTCGTCGTACCCCGATCGGAAAGTTCTTTGGCAGCCTCGCGCGCGTTCCGGCGCCGGTTCTGGGCAGTTATGCCATCAAGGCACTGCTCGAGGACGCCCCAGCCGCCAAGGGCCACGTGGAGGCGTGCATCATGGGCAACGTGCTGCAGGCTGGCGTTGGTCAGAATCCGGCGCGCCAGGCGGCGCTCAAGGCTGGAATCGGCGAGACCGTCAATGCGGTTACTGTGAACAAGGTCTGCGGCTCCGGCCTCGAAGCCGTGATGCAAGCCGCAAACATGATCCGCCTTGGCGACGCGCATTGCGTGGTGGCCGGCGGCATGGAGAACATGGACTTGGCGCCGCACCTGGCGCAGGTGCGCGGCGGCATCAAGTACGGCGAGGGCAAGCTGATCGACCACATGCAGTTCGATGGTCTCACCTGCGCGTTTGAGAATTGGCCCATGGGGAACGCCGCCGAACACACTGCTGCAAGCTGTGGCGTCACTCGCATTGCGCAAGATGCGTTTAGCGCGGAGAGCAATCGACGTGCGGCGGAAGCAACCAAGAACGGTTGGTTCAAGGCGGAGATCGTTCCGCTGTCAGCTGAACAGTGCATGGCGAAGACCGGTTTGGATGCGGACGAAGGTTTCCGCGCGGACACCACGGCGGACGGCCTTGCGAAGTTGCGCGCCGCTTTCACGAAGGACGGCACGGTGACCGCTGGTAATGCGAGTCAGATTTCTGACGGCGCAGCCGCCGTGCTGGTGATGAGCGAATCGAAGGCGAAGGAACTTGGCCTGAAAGTGCTGGCCCGCATTGTTGGCTACGGCACTTCCGGTGTGGCGCCAAAGGACTTGTTCACCGCGCCGAAAGTTGGCATGGAACAACTGCTAAAGAAGACCGGCAAGACCGTTGCGGACATTGACCTCTTTGAAGTGAACGAGGCGTTTGCTGCGCAGGTGCTGGCGAATGTCACGCCACTGGCGATCCCGCACGAGAAGCTGAACATCTGCGGCGGCGGCGTGGCTCTTGGTCACCCGATCGGCGCGAGCGGTGCGCGCGTCCTCGTCACGCTCATCCACCAGCTACACCGCACCGGCGGCAAGCGCGGCATCTGCAGCCTGTGCCTCGGCGGTGGCAACGCGGTGTCAATGATGGTTGAAGTGTAAACAACCGTCCCGTTCCTCCGTGGACTAATTTAAATTGGTCCACGGAGGAACGGGACCATTTTGTTTGCTGATTTAAATTGGTCCGGGAGGAACGGGACCATTTTGTTTAATGGTTATGGCGACGGGCGGATCGACCGCAACTTCATGCCGTCTGGCGTCTGCTCAAACTCCATGACGCGGAACTTGAACTGGTCCCACAGGTGCGGCGACAAAGTGGCTCGCGTCAGGCCGGGTGCCACTTGTTTCATGGACACATCAGACCCCACCGCGTTGAAACGCATGCGGTTGAGTAGCTCCATGGTGACGCGCCGGTTGTCCTTGCACCACTTGTCAAACCCCTCAAAGCCGCCGCTCTGCTTCCACTCCGCACGCGCTTCCGGCGCAAGCAACTGGTCCCACATCAACTGATATTCCTCGTTGCGAAAGCACGCCATGGTGTTTGCCACCACGTGCTCCGGCATCATGCACCGCAACACCACCGTGCCGTCATCCAGTCGTTCGCGTGGCTCAAATGCCTTGGACAGAATCGGCTTGCCGTCCGCGCCGAGCTTCGGCGGCAACGGCGCAGTGCCTGCGCCCGCCTTAGAAATCGCAGTCTCGCCCAGCGGCCGATCAACAAAAATCACCTTAGTGCCGTCCCGCAAGACCATTTCCTTCGGCGCATCGCCGTCCACCATGTAACTCGGTCGGTATCGATACTCCACGCGCTCCGGCGTGCATGCGGAGAGCATCGCCACGGATACAAATGAAAGCACCGCAGCATTCAGCAGTCCACACGTCATTTCGGGCGCCCCGCCGCCACGCCCGCTGACCCCAGCGCCGGCATCACGGGATTCAACTGACTGATCGACCACGCCACATGATGCGCCTGCGCCGGGTCCGTTACGGGCACATCGGTTCGTTGATGCGTGCCGCGGCTCTCGTTCCGCGCGAGCGCCGCGCGCGTCATCAAGAGGCCCACCGTGAGAAGGTTCTGCACTTCCCAACCTTCAGGCGTGGAGAACACCTCATCCATTCCGTAGCGACCCCAGAATGCAAACATCGAAAGCACATCGGTGAGATGCGCGCCACTGCGTTCGATGCCCACGTTGCGCCACATGGCGCTGCGAAGGCTCGAGCGAATGTCTGCTAAATCCAGCTCGCCGTGCGCGGTCGTGTGCACTTCGCTGACGATCGCTCGCGGCAACACCTCGGGTGGAGCCTCGCGTGCAATGGAAACCGCTGCGCGCCGACCGAACACCAGACCATCGAGCAAACTATTTGAAGCCAAGCGATTGGCACCATGCACTCCGTTGGCGGCCACTTCGCCGCACGCCCACAGTCCCGGCAGCGAAGTACGACCATCAAGATCCGTGCGCACTCCGCCAATCATGTAATGCGCCGCTGGAGTCACCGGAATTCGATCGCGTGTTGGATCAATGTCAAACCCTGCCAGCATGCGCGCTAGGCCTGGGAATCGCTCAGCAAATCGCCCCGGCGCAAAGTGCCTGCAGTCAAGAAACACATGACTCTCGCCGCTACCTGCCAGATGGCGAACGATCGACTTGCTCACCACGTCACGCGGCGCAAGCTCAGCCATCGGATGGAGTCCCTGCATGAATCGATCGCCGTTGCGATTGACAAGATGCGCTCCCTCGCCGCGCACCGCTTCACTAATGAGCATGCGCCCCGCACCGGCAACGTACAGCGCGGTTGGGTGAAACTGGAAGAATTCAA
>JBILYM010000253.1:0-3690 GCA_044377725.1 Phycisphaerales bacterium | reverse complement strand
GATTGGCATACGCCCCGCTGTAGGCGTTGAAGTTCTCGGTGATGATGCTCAGAGGTACCTGACCCGCGAGCCCAAGGCCGTTGTTCACGGAAAATGCCCATGTCTCGTACTGCTGATACACCGCCAAGCCGGCGGTCGCTGCGGATGAAACGAGAGCGGAAGCCGTCAAGGCAATAAGAGAAATCGATTTCATGATGTGGGGAACTTCTGTAAGGGAAAGAAAGGGAACTACGAAGCGCCGAAGTCGGGAAACTACGACGCCTTTGCCGAAATCAATAACCCCACCGGAGCGCAGCGCAAGTATCAGTGGTGCTGATCATTTGAATAAATCGCGCTTGCCGCGGGGTATGTACCGATATTCCTTGAAAGGGGCATGAAATTATCAAAAATCAGTTGGAATCTGACCAAAATGGGATGCGTTTCCTAGACTCCCGCTTCGTTTCGGACCCACGGATCATGTTCAAGGAATAATGACGATGACCTTCTCAAGATATCTGCTCATGGCGATGATCGCCCTCAGCGCATTCTTCGTGTACTTGCTCTATCAAGACCCGGTACCAAATCAGCCCATCGAACAATCCACTGTCTACCGGTTGATGATGCTGCTCACCGGAGGCGCCGGTCTATTCGTGGCATTGACTCTCTATCACCAGGCGCGCAGCCAAGAGGTCGCCACCGAGAAGGCCTTGGAACTCTCCACCATCAAGATCATCAAGGACCTTTGGATAACGCCCAATCTCCGGCTCGCGCACGACTATGACAATCTCGGAACGATTCCGGCGGAGATGTATCCGGATCTATCGATCAACTCTTCCCAAGACATGCATCAGGTTGCCTTTGCCATCTCGATCTTCCAGATCTTTGAGGACTACAAGACGATCTATACGCATGACAAGACCGGCGTGAACATTTGGCTCGGCAACTTCCTCAACTGGGCGCAGAGCGACACGCTGCAGCAATTGTGGCCACGCCTGAAAATCAACTACCAGCCGAGCACTATTCGGATGACAGAGGCACTCTTTGCAGCAGCGAACGAGATCAAGGCGTTGCGAGCCCAGCAAGGACAAGTGAGCTACCAGGACTATCAGGCCGTGATCGAACGCCTCGCGATCGACTTTACGCAGCGAATCGCCCACTCTGACGCGGCCACGATCTGAGCTGCGGGCGAGACAACCCTCAGGGACGCTCGCCGGCGGCAGAAGTCTCTGTCACCAGAAACCCAATTCGCAACATCCATCTGTCCTTCTCATACGGCCAGATTCTTGCCAATCTGTCCTTCTCAAACGGTCAGTTTCAGGTGGACCCTCGGACATGCCACGGCTCGAAGCGCTCCAACAGAAACTCAGTAATGCTCTGCTCCCGCTAGCCGCCACCAACCTCCCGCGACGCGATGCAGGGCTACGAATGCTGCAACCGCTGCATACTATGCGCCGTATAGTATGCGGTACGGAGTTCAGTGATTCTCACACGACTGTCTGAAGGAGATCCACGATGTCCCTGATCGAAGGCGAATTCCTGCGCGGCGCCGGCCCGGTGGCCGTCCTCAAACTGCTCGAGCGCGGCGAGATGTACGGATACGAGATCGTCGAGGCGCTCGAGAAACGCACCGACGGCGTGCTGGCCATGGGCCAAAGCACGCTCTACCCCATGCTCTACAACCTGGAGGCCAAGGGCTTCGTGGCGGCACGCTGGGACGAGAGCGGCCCGCGCCCGCGCAAGTACTACCGGCTCACGCCCGACGGGAAGAAGCGGCTCGCAGAGGACACGCGCACGTGGCGACGGCTAACCGCGGCGATGGGCGCACTCGGATTCACCTTTGCTGAACCGGGGGTGATCGCATGAGCGACGAACCGCACATCAACAGTGCATCTGCGTCCACCGGCACCGATGGACAATGCAGCTCCGGCATGGCGCCCGCCGCGCTTCCTGACGAACTGCGCACGCTGGTGGACTCCATCGCCCGGCGCACGCGCCTGCGACGCCGCGAACGCGCGGACGTTTCGCGCGAGCTCACGTCTCACTTCGATGAAGCGCTCGCCGCCGGCAAGTCCGTGCGCCAAGCTGTGGACTCGTTCGGCGACCCGAAAGAGGCTGCGCGCCGATTGCGTCATGGTGCCATCGCCAAGCGCTCGCCGCTCGACCGGGCGCTTGGACAAACCCTTACGTGGACCGCACGCGCCATCGTGGTGGTGTTCTTGGCATATGCGGCGTTCGGTATCTGGCTTGCATTCAAGCAGCCCGTGATCCGCTTCGATCCCGTGGCGCGATTCCGCGCGATGCTGCCACCGGTCACCGCACCTGAACACACCGCATGGCCCGGAATACGCGATGCCCTGGTGGCGATGGTGCATGGAGCGGATGATCCGCTTCGGCAATTACCAGGCGCCTTGGCGGTGGGCGCCACACCGTATCCCGGACAGGAGCAGTGGCCCGCCGCGCGCGAATGGCTGCAAGCGCAGCGCGCACCGCTTGCATCCATGCGCGAGGCAACGCGGGAGCCCATCCTCGGATTCCCGGTGGGATTGCCGACGAGCGATGCGGACGTACGACTGTTTGGCAAGGACCAAGCGCAGACGAGTACCACCACTTCACAGGAATCCAACGATCAGTTCCCGATGCTCGAACTGCGGCTGCCATACCTCGTCAACCTGCGCATGGCGGCGCGGATGCTCGCCGTCGACATGCTTGCGGCGGCAGAGGAAGGGGACGGCGAACGCGCCACACGCGACGCGGAGGCAGTGATAGCGCTCTCGGTGCTCGCGCAGGAGGGCCGCCTGCTGGTGGGCGACTTTGTCGGCATAGCGATCCGCCGCGTGGCGCTCGAGCGGATGACCGCCGTGCTTGAGTGGAAACCGGCACTCCTCTCCGACTCACAGCTGGCGCGCATGCAGGCGGCGGCAATGAGCGTTCCTGCCGCGCTCCAGCATCTCAACCTGGACACGGAGCGGATCTATTTCGAGGACGTGGTGCAGCGGATGTACACCGACGACGGCAACGGCGATGGTCTGTTCCGGCCCACGACCTCGCAACTCGGCAGGCTCAACATCCTCTCGGATCGTTCAGGCGGCCTAGACGATCGGCTAGTGAGTGCCGCGAGCCATGTCATTGCCCCGGCCGCGGCGATGTACGTCGCCGGCCGTCGCGAGACGCTCGAGCGCTACGAGTCCCTCATCTCGCGCTACGAGAAGGACGCCACGCTGCCACTGCGCGAGATGGACCATGCCAAGGGAATCATCTCCGACGAAGAACTGGGAATGATGAAGATGAACCCACAGGAGCAGATTCACTGGTACCTGGTGGCGTACCTAACACCCGCGCTCGGTCGCGGCTCGCACGCGTTCGCCATCGATCGCGCCGTGTGCCTGGCCACCGCCACCGCGTTCGCCGCCGAGCGTTACCGTCGCGCGCACGGCGCGTGGCCGGTGGACGCTGCCTCTTTGGTGCCGGAATTCATGCAAAGCATTCCCGAGGATCCCTGGTCCGGCAAGCCGGTGCTGATGTCAAACGATGGCGACGGCTTCCGCATCTGGTCCGTGGGTCGCGACGGCGTGGATGACCGCGGTGACCTCACGCGGCGTATTCCGACGTTCGTCGGGCAGCCAGAAGAGGCGCTGGCCTCCACCAACCCCGACGTACAGATTGATCCTGAGGATGGCCCCACGATCGACTGGGTGTGGTTCGCGCCGCGCC
>JBILYM010000041.1:0-10925 GCA_044377725.1 Phycisphaerales bacterium | reverse complement strand
CCTCCGACTGCGGAGGAAATAGATGCAAGATGTAGCCCCCCTCCATCGCCTTCGTGACAATATCGCCAGCGTCTACATGGGCAATCTGCAGGCGGTTGACCGCTTGGTGGTCTGTCTGCTTGCGCGCGGCCATGTACTGATTGAGGATGTGCCTGGCGTCGGCAAGACCGTTCTGGCAAATGCGCTCGCCCGCAGCCTCGACTGCGCCTTCAGCCGTGTCCAGTGCACCCCGGATCTCTTGCCTTCCGATATCACCGGTGTCAGTATCTACCACCGCGAGCGTGAGGCCTTTGAGTTCAAGAAGGGCCCGGTTTTTGCCAACGTGGTGCTGGCCGATGAAATCAATCGTGCCACGCCGCGCACGCAGAGCGCGCTCCTTGAAGCGATGGCCGAGGGCACGGTGAGTGCGGACGGACATGTGTTCCAGTTGCCGGCTCCGTTCATTGTGGTGGCAACCCAGAATCCATATGAATTTGAAGGCACGTATTTCCTTCCGGAGAATCAACTCGATCGGTTCTTGATGCGCATGTCGCTCGGCTATCCGAGCCCCGATGACGAGAGCAGGATTCTGCATCGGCAGCCGGCGCGCACCACGCTCCGCGACCTTCGACCAGTGATGACTGGGCCCGAGGTCGTTGAGTTACAAGCGGCAGTGGATGCAGTGCGCATGGAGCAGTCGCTGGTGGATTACGTCATTGCATTGGCATCAGCAACCCGCACGCATGAAGAGTTACAAGTGGGCATCAGTCCGCGCGGTTCACTGGCGCTGGCGCAGTCGGCGCGGGCCACGGCACTCTTGGCGGGACGCGAGTATTGCGTTCCTGAAGATGTCATCGCGAATGTGATTCCGGTGTGCGCGCATCGCGTGGTCAGTCGCACGTACATGCATCAAGGCGACACGCTGACAACGCGGCGGATTCTGCAGCAAGTACTTGAGCAGGTGGCAAGTCCGTCATGAGTGGTACTCGGCGTGCAGTGGTACTTCTCTCTGGCGGCATGGATTCGGCCGTCGTTCTTGCGCACCTTTCCGCCGAAGGATTTGAGTGCCATGCGCTCAGCTTCGATTACGGCCAGCGTCATCGCGTGGAACTGATCCGCGCCGCCGAGGTAGCGTTGCAGTTGCGCGCGGCGAGCCATCGCACTGCGCTCATTGATCTACGAGCCTTTGGTGCAAGTGCACTCACGGCTGACATCGCCGTTCCCAAAGACCGTGATGTGGAACATGCGCATGACATTCCTATCACCTATGTTCCGGCGCGCAACACCATCTTTCTAGCGCATGCCTTGGCAATGGCGGAGTCGATCGGCGCGCGCGACATTGGTATCGGTGTGAATGCCATCGATTACTCCGGTTACCCTGATTGCCGCCCAGAGTTCATCGAGGCCTTTGAGCGCATGGCAAATTTGGCCACCCGGGCCGGCACTGAGGCCACCGAGCGTGGCGAGCGATGGATGCGCGTACACACGCCGCTCCTGATGCTGTCCAAGGCCGACATCGTGCGCCGTGGCCGGGCGTTGGCAGTCGACCTTTCCCGGACCATCAGTTGTTACGACCCGACCCCCGCAGGGGATGCTTGCGGGCACTGCGACGCATGCCAGTTGCGGGAGCGTGGATTTCGGGACGCGGGCTGAGTTGCACCGCACCAACGTGCGATTTATGGCGTTTCCGGGGGTGACAATCACTGGTTCCGTGCTGATTGGCGTCCCCGAAAGCCGAACACGGGCAACAATAGAGCCACACATCATGTCTGAAACCCCGCCGAATCTCCGACTTGCCACTGACAGTGGACGCGGCCCCGATGCCGCCGATGTCTTTGCGATTCTGGTGCGCGAGCACGGTGAGCGATTGCTGGCATTTCTGCGCGCGTCGGTGCCGTCGTCGTCGGTGGATGACATCTTTCAAGACACCGTCTTGGTGGCATGGCGAAGGCTGCCAGATTACGACCGCACCCGGCCGTTCGGTGCATGGCTGCGTGGCATCGCGCGCAACCTGGTACTGGACTATCGATCAAAGATGGGTCGTGAGCGGCCCACTGATGATGCCATCTTGGATGGCATTGTGCGGCGCGCTGAAGCAGAAGACCGCGGCGATCGCGAAGAGTTCCGCGCCAAGCTGGTGCGTCTTGAAGATTGCGTGGCGCGCTTGCCCGACGAATATCGAACAGTGATTCACCTGTCCTATCGCCTGGATGCGCCGATCGCTCGGATCGCCGCTGAAGTGGGCGCAAATGTAGAAGCAGTAAAGAAGCGATTGCAGCGCGCGCGCGGCATGATCGCTACGTGCATGGAATCCAAGGAAGCAACGGCATGACCAATGAAAATGATCGCTTCGCGCATGAAGACACCGCCAACGATCGTTGGATCGGATCATTGATCGAAGTTCAATTGCATGACACGCCGGAACGTGTCGACGCCTTGGTTGATCGCGCCGTCATGCGCATGCGCAGCGCTAGCGCTACCGAAACGGTGCGCACTGCTGGTTCTATCGGTATTTCAAGCACTTCTACAGCTCCGCGGGTGCGCCGCTGGAATTGGCGAACACCCGTGGCTGCAGCAGCATCGATCGCCATCATTGCTGGTAGCGCGCTGTTGTTCTCACCGCAGCCCGCGTCTGCAAATTCGATTCTTCGTGCCGCACAAGTTGCCGAATCTGGGTCGGGCGATCGTCGGTACGCACTGGAATTGATCTTCCCGGCACGTCCTGGTGAGTCTGATACGCAGGCGCCGCGTGCCACCGGAACACTTGACATTCGTGACGCCGAACATGTGCGCCTGGACATTCGCTTCCAAGACGGCCGCACCATGACGCGTGGCACCGATGGCGCTACTGGTTGGACGATCGATCAGCGCGGCGAAGTACTGTCAATGCCCACCGATGCGCGCTGGCCACGCTTCATTGAGACGCCCGAAGGGGACCTCTTGGCGGATCGGCTTGATGTGTTGCTTGCAGATGTTGGAGCGCACTATCAGATAGTTCGATGCGACAAGGGCGGGGCAATGCAGATTTGCGCCACTCGCGACAACAGCGGATTCCGCGGGCCGGAGACCATTGAATTGACCATTGATCCGGACACCAAACTGGTGACGCGCGCGGCGCTGAACTTTGGTGGCCCGAAGGAAGGTGGCGCGCCAGGGAGCCGCGCCAGCGAAACGATGGCTAACACCGGTAGCGGACGTCCTGATGCGACCACTGCGCGCCCCGCGCGCGACGATCGTCCCGGTGCCGGCCCTGGTGGACGGGAAGATGGCCGTGGGCCCGAAGACGGCCGTGGGCCCGAAGACGGGCGTGGACCCGAAGGCGGACGCGGACCCGAAGGCGGCCGTGGACCCGAAGGCGGACGCGGACCCGAAGGCGGACGCGGACCCGAAGGTGGACGCGGACCGAAAGACGGGCGTGGCCCCGAAGGTGGTCGCGGTCCCGGACGACGTGCGGAGCCAAGAATGGTCATCATTGAGCGTTCGGCAGTTCCGAGCGGCGCGTTTGACGCGGCGTGGTTCTCGCCTCCAAGCGTTCCAGTTCGGCAGGCTCCGCCTCCAGAGCCAGGACCACGTGGCGGTCCTGGTGGCAAAGGCCCCAATGGTCCCGGTGGCGGACCCGGCGGTCCAGGTGGCGGTCCGCCTCCACGTGGTGATCGCTAACTGCGCTACCTGCGCGAACCGCGGTCGTCACACATCCAAGTTCTTCACTTCAAGCGCGTGCTTCTCAATGTAAGCGCGTCGCTGTTCAACATTCTCACCCATGAGAATGGAGAAGAGTTGATCGGCTTCACCCGCGGCGTCCCATGTCACACGCAGCAAAGTTCGCTTGGATGGATCCATGGTGGTCTCCCACAACTGCAGAGCCTCCATCTCGCCCAGTCCCTTGAAGCGTTTCACTTCGATACCGCGACGGCCAACCTCATAGAGGACGCGCAAGATGCTGTGCACGCTTGGCGCCTCGGCCCACTCATGTGAACCGTCCTTCTCATTGCGAACTCGCCACGCATACTTGGTTGGCAGTTTTTCGCCGGTCACTGTCTCGGTCTGCTCAAGTGCCCAGTCGCTGATACTGATGGCGTTGGCGGTGAGTTGCTGGAAGAGCTTCTCAAGTTCCTTGTTTTCATGCAGCACCCGCAACTGTGCCGGGCGAGCTGCTGGACCAGTGCCCGCAGCAAGCGCCGCTTGGTGCGCCAGCGCAGCGGCCGCGTTGGTTTGCGCGGCATTCGCGGTGGTTTTCGCCTCGCCGAGTTCCAGGCCGTTGGCTTGCATGAACTTCACAGCGTCTGCTTCAGCGAAGAACAGTCCATCACCACCAGCCCATGCCAACTGCCAGCCGGGCAAGTGGTCATTGCCAGTCGGGTCGTCCTTGCGGGCAGCAAGAAGCGATGGGAATGGAATGCCGCGGCGCTGGGAAATAGTGACCAATTCTTCGAGGCGATTCAGGATCCGAATGACCGTGCGCACCTTCTCAGTGGGAATTTCGTGAGCAATTTCACCATCCTCACTGCGCACCGCAAGTGTGCAATGCTTGAGTGCCAGGTCAACAAGCGTGTCGCCCATCTCTCGATCATTCAAGACGTACTCGCTCTGCTTGCCGCGCGCCACTTGGTACAGCGGTGGCTGCGCGATGTAGATGCGCCCGCGCCGTACCAATTCCGGCATCTGCCGGAAGAAGAAAGTGAGTAGCAGTGTGCGGATGTGACTTCCGTCGACATCTGCATCGGTCATGATGATGACGCGCCCGTAGCGGAGCTTGGCATGATCAAAGTCTTCGCCGATACCGCATTGCAAAGCCTGAATCAGCGTGCGAATTTCCTCAAACCCCAGCACCTTGTCGAGTCGCGCGCGCTCAACATTGAGGAGCTTTCCGCGCAGTGGCAGAATTGCTTGGCAGACGTGATCGCGTCCGCCCTTGGCGCTTCCACCTGCGCTGTCACCTTCAACGATGAAGAGTTCAGTCTTCTCAACGTCGCTTGAGGAGCAGTCAGCGAGTTTGTGCGGCATGCCGCCAGAATCCAAGGCGCCTTTGCGCTTGATCAGTTCACGGGCCTTGCGAGCAGCCTCACGCGCTTCGGCAGCCAACTTGGCGCGGTTACAGATGTTCTTCGCCTCGGCGGGATGTTCTTCAAGCCACGCGCCGAGCAACTCATTCAGCGCTCCGCTTACAAAGGTGGCGATCTCCGGGTTGAGCAGTTTCTCTTTCGTCTGGTTGTTGAACGTGGGGTTCTTCAACTTGACGCTGATGATCGCTGTCAATCCTTCGCGCAGATCCTCGCCAGTAATTGCATCCTTGCCATCTTTAAAGATACCGGTGCGCTTGCCGTAACCATTGATGGCCACGGTGACGGCTTGCTTGAACGCCGTGACGTGGGTGCCACCATCGCGGTTGGGAATGTTGTTTCCAAACGCCAAGAGCGTTTCATTCATGGCATCCGTGTACTGCATGGCAATGTCTGCACGCGTGCCGCTTTCCTCATCCTCGCGGGTAACCGCAATGACTGGGCTCTGCGTGTTCTTAGCAGCATTCATGTGCCGAACGTAGCCAGCCAATCCATCGGCGGCGTGGAAATTCTCTTCGCGAACGTTTCCAGAGGAGTCAACGCGCTCGTCACGCAAGGAAATCTTGACGCCCGGATTCAGAAAGCTCAATTCGCGGAGGCGATGCTCCAAGCGCTCGAACTGGAAATCGGTGTCAGCAAAGATCTCGTGATCAGGCTTGAAGGAGATGCGCGTTCCATTGCGCGCCCCCGCCTGGCGTTCGGCGATCACATGCAGCGGCTCCGAGACTTCCCCGCGCGCAAATGCAATCTTGTAGGTCTTTGGGCCCTTGTCGACCTCTACTTCAGTCCACTCACTCAGCGCGTTCACGCACTTGATACCCACGCCGTGCAGTCCACCCGAGACCTTGTAAGCGTTGCCGTCAAACTTGCCTCCGGCATGCACTTCGGTCAGGATCACCTCAACCGCAGGTCGGCCGTTGATGGTGGGGTTCTCATGGCGCATGGGGTCGACCGGCATTCCTCGCCCGTCGTCCTCCACCATGCAACTGCCATCAACGCCGATGGTCACGTGGACGTTCGTGGCGTATCCAGCCATAACCTCATCGATCGCGTTGTCGACGCACTCGTAAACGAGGTGGTGCAGGCCTTCTGGCCCAGAGCCGCCGACGTACATACCCGGACGCTTCCGGATCGCTTCCAAGCCCTCCAGGACTTGGATGGTGCTCGATGTGTATTCGTCGGCGGTGGGGGCTGCGTTGGCGCCCTGGGGCGCTGCGCTGTCGGCTGGGATGGGTTGTATTTCTGCCATTTCGGTGAACCATAAATGGTACCCGAGAACGCCAAAGGACACCGAATTTGCGCCCAATCGGCGCAGCGGTTCCAACCCTGTTTTTCAAGCAGAAATTGCGGCGCCGGAGCAGCTCGGGACGCGCTGAGCGCAACTCTTCCCGATCTTTCTGCAAATTCCGTCTGACCGCCGAGTGCAGACCCTTACTACACTGTTTGTATGGAACATTCCTTCCATCGTGGCCACCGTGCGACGCGCGCCGTCGACAGCCGGAAAGTGACTTTGTAAATCAGTATTGCTGCCCCCAATCCCCGTCAATCTGAGCACGGGGAAGCCCGTCACTTCGGTAACGGGCAAACAGATAAAAAGGGTGCCACCAAGATGCGCACTGGCAAAGAGCTCATTCTTGCCACGCGTCCATTTGCATCTGATTCAACAGCGCGCAGTTGGTGGTACGTGTTGTCCACGCTCGCCCTACTCGTGGCTTCCTTTGTGGGGGCCCTCTTGAATTTCCACATCAGCATTCGACTCGCCTGCATGGTCCTGGAAGGATTGCTGGTGCTGCGGCTCTTTGTGATCTATCACGATCAGCAACATCATGCCATCTTGCCGCGCTCGCGCGCCGCGGAGTGGATCATGTGGGGTGTTGGCATGTTGTGCTTGAGTCCAAGCAGTGTGTGGCGCAGTTCGCACAACTATCACCACAAGCACAACTCCAAACTGGGGTCGGCACACATCGGCTCGTTCCCGGTCATGACCAGCAAGGAATATTTGCGCTCTTCACCGCGTCGACGGTTGAAGTACCAGTTCATGCGTCACCCGCTCACCATTCTGTTTGGCTATGTGTTCATCTTCTTCTACGGGATGTGCGTGTACCCGTTCTTTAACAAGCCCAGCGAGCACTACGACGGCATCATTGCCATCGGCATCCACCTGGTCGTGGGCTCATTGCTGGTGTGGTTCTTTGGTTGGACCGCACTGCTTTTGGCAATGATCATTCCGCACTTCATCGCCAGCGCAATCGGTACGTATCTCTTCTACGCGCAGCACAACTTCCCCGGCGTTTCGTTCTACCACCGAGCGGGCTGGGCGTACGAGATTGCAGCCATGGAGTCTTCAAGTTTCCTGCGCACGGGGCCAGTGATGGCCTGGTTCACGGCCAACATTGGCTACCACCACATTCATCACCTCAATTCGCGCATTCCGTTCTATCGCCTGCCGGAAGTCAAGAACGCGCTCCCGGAACTGATGACGCCCAAGTCCACGTCACTTCGTCCCATTGATATCTACCGCTGCTTGCGGTTGAAGGTGTGGGATGTTGATGCGCAGAAAATGATCAGTCTCAAGGAGTGCTTGGCGGGCCACGCTAAGCATGCTGGCGGTCGTCGCCTCCGTCCGGCAACCAGTCACTGACATCAGTCCACAACATGCAATTCACAGCAACACAGCTCGCTGAGCGCGTTCATGGCGAAGTTCACGGCGATGGCTCGATCATCATCACTGGCTTTGCACCAGCGGATCGGGCGAGTGCTGGCGACCTGACATTTGCGGAGAAGGCTTCCTATCTTGAAGCCGCCGAACGCAGTGGTGCTTCGGCCATCTTGGTGTCTGGCGAGGTGCAGCCATCATCCAAAGTGGTGATTCGTGTTGCAGATGCGCGCATCGCGGTGGCGCGGCTCTTGCCGCTGTTTCATCCAGCCGTTGAACATGCTGCGGGGATCCATCCGTCCGCAGTGATTGATCCCTCTGCGCAGGTTGATGTAACCGCACACATCGGTCCGTACTGCGTGGTTGGCGCACGGGCGCAGATCGGCAAACGCTGCGCGTTACTGAGTTCCGTGAACATCGGAACCGACTGCATCGTTGGCGATGACACTCGGTTTCATCCCAATGTGGTGATTTATCCAGGATGCCAAGTGGGAAGCCGCGTCAGCATTCATTCCGGAACAGTGATCGGCGCCGACGGCTACAGCTATGTCTTTGACGAAGGTCGCCATCGCAAGATGTTGCAGGTGGGGATCGTCATCATTCATGACGATGTGGAGATTGGTGCGAACACTGCCATCGACCGCGGCGCGCTTGGACCGACTGTCATTGGTCAGGGGAGCAAGATCGACAATCTGGTGCACGTTGCCCACAATGTCCAGATTGGCAAGCACTGCCTGATCATGGGGCAGGTTGGATTTGCGGGCAGTGTGCACATGGGCGATTACGCGGTGATTGCTTCGCAGTCTGGAGTGGCGGACCACCTGACTCTTGGGAAGCAGTCGATTGTTGGCGCCAAGAGTGGGGTGATGCGTGACGTTCCGGACGGAGCATTGGTGCTTGGCGTACCCGCCATTCCGGACAAGTTGGCCAAGCGGCAGTTCATCGCTGTTCAGCAACTTCCGGAGTTGATCCGGCGGACGCGCGAGCTGGAGAAGCAGATGGCGGCGCTGCAAGCGAATCTCACGGTGGAGCCCGGCGCGGCGTGATGGCGTGCAGAGATATCGGCGGATTTCTTGCAGGATTTGGCCGTTTACGCTCGTCTCAAAGTCGTGCGTAAACTGCAGGGGTGAAAGCATGTGTGCCGATCCAAGGAAGGACGGTTGACCTTTTTGCACAAGTGTGCGTAGCAGTCTGCAAGGAAGCGACATGAGCACCGATCTCAAAAGTAGTGACAGCACGCCTGAGGCACTCCGCTTGGCGAACTCCGCCGAACGGGGTATGGCTATTGCGCGTCGCTCCTTTGTGTTCTTTGGAGCCCTCTTTGTGGCCGGATGCGCCACGAGCCGCTCAACGCAGGTGGTTTCGAGCCGCCTTCCGGCGCCAGAGTGGCCGGACATTCCAGAAGTAGGTGTTGACGCTCCTCCGGGAGTGGTGTGCATTGATCAGAAGGTGGACCCGAAGACGGGCGAGGTGCAGGCTCCCGCGGTTTGCTATAGCAATGGTCCGGTTCCCTTTGCGCGCCCGCGCGCGGCATGGGCGACCGCCGGCGATGTTCCAAACACCAAGGACATGGATCCCATGCTGCCGCCCAAGTACATCACCATCCATCACGATGGGATGACACCGTATTGGGGCGTGACTGACCTTGAGGCGCGCTTGCGCTTGGAATGGATTCGAAATGGCCATCGTGGTAAAGGTTGGAGCGACATTGGTTACCACTACATCGTTGACCGTTCTGGTGTTGTCTGGCAGGGGCGCGATGTCACCAAGTGGCAAGGCGCGCACGTCAAGAATCGCAACGAGAACAACATCGGGGTGATGTGCATGGGTAATTTCATGTCGCAGCGGCCATCAGCCGCACAGGTCGCTGGGCTGAACCGAACGGTTGCCCAGTTACAGCTCGTCTATCGCATTCCAATTGCAAACGTCAAGACACACAAGGAATGGCCGGGTGCGCAAACGCTTTGCCCTGGTACTAACCTGCAGTCCAAGGTTCTCGCGCTCCGTAAGATTGGCTTCAAGGCCAACGCCGTGGCGTAATTCAGGTCGAAGGTGTGATCATGCTCAACGTGAATCTGGTGGCCGCCGGCGCATGGTCAATCTCCAACGTTGTCACCATGTTGGTCGCGATCATGGGAATGATTGCCGTGGCGTTCTTTGCTTGGAAAGCAGTACAGCGCCAGGAATCGGGCGATAGTGCACTGGAAGCGAAGTTGAAGGCGGACGATGAGCGCGCTGCCAAGGGGCGGCGCGAGGAATTTGGGGATCCGCCCGACCAGCCATCCGGAAAATCATCCGGAAATTAAGAACGCTCGATGGGGTTTAACCCATCGAGCGCATCGGTCTCCCTTGTGAGGGAGGAGGGAAAGGCAGAGTTGGTCCTTTTCGCCTCCTCGTTATCAAACTCAATCCAGTTACAAATTAGCCCGGGTCGTCGAACATGCAAGGAAATCGCGCGACGATTCTTGATTTGTATCAAAGGGCAGTTCTTTGAAGAACCTCTTGTTCAGCCATAAGATCCTTCCAGAGCTGTAATTGCGTTGGCTGAATGCCGGGGGTAGTTTCGGCGCTCGCCCACGAAGATTCCTGAAATTTCCCGCGATTTCCCGTTCCAATGGCTGCCAAGATTGCCGCGCCGAGGGCGGCGCTATCCGGAGTCTCGGCCTGACGCACTGGAATTCCGAAGGCGTTGGCGTGCATGGCGGTCCACAGTGGGCTTTCAAATCCGCCTCCTGATGCAATGACCTCGGGTGGCGTGATTCCGGCGTGTCGAATCAGGCCCATGCAGAGACCCATTCCGGCGGCAACGCCTTCCATCACAGCCCGCGTGAAATGCGCCTGCGTGTGCGCCATGCTGATGCCATGAAATCCACCGCGTGCATTCGGATTGGGAATGGGGCATCGTTCGCCGGCGAGCGTGGGGACGAAGCGGAGTCCTTCGCAGCCTGGCGCAATGGTGGCGGCGTCCTGATCGAGCAGTTGGTGGATCGACATTCCTTCGGCATTGGCGCGCGCATTGGCGTCCCGGGCGAGGGTGTCCAAGTACCAGCGCATGCTTCCTGCGGCGGAGAGCATCACACTCATGAGATGCCATCGACCAGGAAGCGCGTGGCAAAATGCGTGCAGCGCACCGTCGGGAGAGGCGCGGAACGAATCGCTGGCCGCAAAGATCACGCCCGACGTTCCCAAGCTTGCAGCCACCGCGCCCGGCGCAATGATGCCTGAGCCGA
>JBILYM010000252.1:0-3704 GCA_044377725.1 Phycisphaerales bacterium | reverse complement strand
TGACAAGGCCATTGATGCAGTGCTGGGATACATGCAACAACTCGAAAAGTTCGATACAAAGACTGGCAAACTCAAGGCCGAATTTGACCCCGCAACCGGCATGAAGAAGTGACGCGCCAACAAGCGCCCTTACTCAACTAGCACAGGAAGTTCTAACCATGACCACCATTCAACTCCCATCACCCGGCGCTCTCCCCGACACGATCGAGGGACGCCCTGCGAGCGACAATTACCTGACGCACACACGCGGGATCCTGTCTTGGATCTTCACACTTGACCACAAACGCATCGGTGTGATGTACATGTGGTCAGTGCTCGGCGCGTTCCTGCTCGGCGGAACCTTTGCGCTGCTCCTTCGCACGGAGTTGCTCACCCCCGGTCCAACAATCACCGACAGCGCAGACACCTACAACCAATGGTTCACCCTGCACGGCGCCATCATGGTGTTCTTGGTGATCATTCCAAGTATTCCGGCCGCGCTTGGCAACATCATCCTGCCCATCATGCTTGGAGCCAAGGATGTTGCCTTCCCACGCCTGAATCTCTTTAGTTACTACCTGTGGGTCACTGGTGCAGTCCTCTGCGTGGTCTCGCTGGCCATGGGTGGCTTCGACACTGGTTGGACTTTCTATACCCCGTACTCCACCACCACCACCGCTGGCGGCGTGATTCCAGTGCTGACCGCAGCATTCGTGCTCGGTTTCAGTTCCATCTTTACTGGCCTGAACTTCATCGTCACGGTGCACAAACTGCGCCCACCGGGAATGACCTGGTTCCGTATGCCCCTGTTCCTGTGGGCGATTTATGCAACCGCCATCATTCAGGTGCTCGCCACTCCGGTGCTGGGTATCACCCTGTTGCTGCTCATTGTTGAGCGCACGGTGAACATCGGAATCTTCAACCCATCCATGGGTGGCGACCCGGTCCTGTACCAGCACTTCTTCTGGTTCTACAGCCATCCCGCCGTGTACATCATGATTCTGCCCGCCATGGGAATCATCAGCGAAATCATCGCCATCAATAGCCACCGTGCGATCTTCGGCTACCGCCTGATTGCATTCAGTTCGATCGCAATTGCCTTCTTCAGTTTCATTGTGTGGGGTCACCACATGTTCACTTCGGGTCAGTCAGCCCTGATGAACACGCTGTTCTCCGCCATCAGCTTTAGTGTGGCCATCCCCAGTGCCGTCAAGGTATTCAACTGGATTGCCACGCTGTACAAGGGTTCGGTCTCATTGACCACCCCCATGTGGTACGCGTTGTCATTCTTGTTCCTGTTCACCATTGGTGGTCTCACCGGCTTGCATTTGGCGACGTTGAGCACTGATGTGCA
Organism: Phycisphaerales bacterium; assembly: GCA_044377725.1. GTDB lineage: Bacteria > Planctomycetota > Phycisphaerae > Phycisphaerales > SM1A02 > UBA966. The sequence goes on along the minus strand of JBILYM010000252.1, from coordinate 2,371 downwards.
CTTGCACGACACATACTTCGTAGTGGCTCACTTCCACTATGTGATGATGGGCAGTGCCTTGATCGGAATGATCGGCGGCTTGCACCATTGGTGGCCGAAGATCTTTGGCCGCATGTACGACGAGCGCCTGGGAACCATTGCGTGCTGGATCATCTTCATCGGCTTCAACGTCACCTTCTTCACCCAGTTCATGCTGGGTTCGCAGGGCATGCCGCGCCGCTACTACGACTATCAGCCGGAGTTCCAGGTCTATCACGTGATTTCCACCATTGGTAGTTACATCATGGCGGTTGGCTTCACGCTGACAGCCATTAGCCTGTTTGGAAGTTTCTTCAACGGCAAGAAGGCTCCCGCGAACCCGTGGGGTGGTCGTAGCTTGGAGTGGCAGTGCGCCAGCCCGCCACCGTTCGACAACTTTGCCAAGGCCCCGCGTGTTGGTGATTGCTACGACTTCTCGGTTGTGCACTGGGATCCGAAGCTCGGTGGTTACCGAGTAGATGAATCCAATGATCCCGAAGTGAATCCCGCCGCGCAGGGCACCAAGGCTGCGCACTGACTGGGGGCATCGCCCCTCGTCTTCATCGAACTCCCCCGGAGCATCATGTGAGTCAGACCATCGCAAACACCCACACCACCCACGCTGATCAAGCGCACGGTCATGATGACCATGCCCACGGTCACGATCCACATGTGGCTCATCACTTTGACAGCATGGCGCAGCAGTTCGACAGTGCCAAGTTGGGTATCTGGTTGTTCCTCGCTACGGAAATCCTCTTCTTTGGCGGCCTGTTTGTGGCGTATGCCATCTTGCGCATGCGCAATCCAGAGGTGTTCAGTTACGCCAGCCATTACTTAGACACCATCATGGGTGGAATCAACACCTGTGTGCTGATTCTTTCCAGCTTGACCATGGCACTGGCGGTTCGCTGTGCGCAGACTGATCGTCGCGGCGGACTCATCGTTTGCCTGGTGTTGACGTTCATGGGAGCGATTGGCTTCTTGGTCATTAAGTACTTTGAGTACACGCACAAGTTCCACGACAACCTCGTGTGGGGCTCGTCCTTCTATGTGCCGCCGCATGACGCGGAAGGTCACGCTGAAGCGATGGCATTGAAGACCGCTCCCGTGGCGGCGACAGCAATTGTGGTGAAGGATCCAACACTGTTTGCTATCCCGGACTTGGCTGCCAAGCCTGCCGTAGACGTGTCAGCGGTGAAGTCTGCTTCGGTTGGTCCAACCGGCATGGCCCGAGCCAATGGCACGCCTGCTCCTGAGCAAGCCGTTTCCCCAGCCCCCGGAAAGTCTGAAGAGGCGCACCCGGGGACGCACTTGGAAGACACCAAGTTGCCGCCGAATACGCATCTCTTCTTCGCTATCTACTACTGCATGACCGGGCTGCACGGCGTACACGTGGTGGCAGGCATGGGTCTCATTGCGTGGCTCATCTGGCGTTCAGTGCGCGGCGACTTCTCCAGCAAGAACTTCACCGCAGTCGACACAGGCGGCCTGTACTGGCACATCGTCGACTTGATCTGGATCTTCCTCTTCCCGCTCTTCTATCTCATCCACTGAGTCGGACGGACTACATCTATGGCACATCACGTCACACATCCTGCCGGCGCACACGCTGGATCACACGCCGGCGAAGTTCACCCCGAGGTGGGCCACGTCGTTCCTATCAAGTACCTGGTTGGAGCCGGCGCGGCGCTGATGTTTCTTACGGTGATCACTGTCGCCGTTCGCTACATCGACCTGGGTGAGGCCAACTTGATGTTGGCGCTTGCCATCGCAGTCGTCAAGGCCACCATCGTGGCACTGATCTTTATGCACTTGCGTTGGGACCGGCCGTTCAATCTGCTGGTACTGATTGGGTCGATTGTCTTTGTGGGCATCATGTTGGCTTTCTCAGCCATGGATGTTCATCAGAACTCGCCAACGATGTTCAACGGCAATCCGCCGGAAGCGGAGACCGTCATGCAGGCGAACGCCCCGGGTGCACCGGTTGCCCAATTCCGCTCCACCAACGGTGGTGTTGGCGATACGAACTGACGCGCGCTCTGTGGCGCGGATTCGCTGCCAAGGTGCGTGATGGCTATCAAGACCGCAAACTTCATTGACCCCTTCGACAGTGCGCAAGAGCGCGGCGTTGCGGGGGTTTTTGGCATGTGGGTCTTCATAGCCGTGGTGGCGATGATCTTCGTGGCGTGCATCCTTGGGTACGTGGTGGTGCGCTTTGATCAACCGCCCGGGCGCGAATGGATGCCGGAAGGAACCCCAGGATTGCCGGCGGCGCTGCTTCTTTCCAGTGCCGTCCTGCTGATTTCCAGCTGGAGCATGCAACTGGCCGTGCGAGCCGCCCGCCTTGGTCAGC
>JBILYM010000251.1:0-3712 GCA_044377725.1 Phycisphaerales bacterium | reverse complement strand
CAGCAGTACCGGTGTTGGTGCGGGTGCCAGTCATGCCGCTCATCGACTCAGCCACGTTGTCTGGCAGTGTCGGTGGGCTCAGGAACCAACCAGCGTTCACTGGGACGGTTGGAGCAAGCGATGACCAGTTGGTGAAATTGCCGTCAGCGCCGGTACCTGCCGAAGCGTAGTACTGACCTTCGTATGCAGCGCCACCGTCAACACCGATCGTCATGAAACTGTCGACGATGTTGCTGCGGGTGGAGGTGGTGGCATCTGGCTTCCAACCACGGGTGGCCGTGCCGGCTGCCTGCACGAACGTTGCGAGCGTTGAGCCGCCCTGAGTGGTGTTGAGGTTGACGTTGTAGACGTTGAGGAGTCGGTCAGAGGCGTTCGACACAACGGTGAACACGTCAATGACGACGTTGCCGTTGGAGGCGGTGTACGTGAAGGCTGAGTAGCCAAGCACACCAGCATCAGCCGAGGCGATGAACGACGCAGAACCAACAGCGGCAATGATAAAATTCTTCATGACTTTTCCCTTTTTAAATTTCCCGAACAAGCGGGGTAACCCTCCGGCGACAAGTCCCTTCTCATTGGCCCCAGCCCTTTGCTGTTGCCTAGACACTCGTCACCGACATCAACACCATGCCTCGGATCCGTGGCGAGTCAAGGCACGGCAACCGTCGCATTGATGATTTCTAGTCAAATTGTCAGTTATGAGTGCCTGTGCCACACGGAAATCGATTCAAAAACCCCGATTACGTATCTAAGAGACTATTATTATTGACTGATAGAACTCCTCCCAATAAAACAGATCTTCATGCGGAAGCAGGCTTTCTATGTACAAGAGCCCCAGTGCGCACCCTGAATTGCGGTTGTAATGACATCACTCCGGCAGGAATATCCAAACCTTCCTTCAAAGCCTACGGATGAAACGTTTCGAACGCGCTGCCCGCGCACGTCGGTCGCAGGGCCTCAATCAAGCCGCGTCGCTGGGCCGGCATTCACTATGCGCGCAGCGCACCCATCGAGTTGCGTCACCACGCGCTCCATCAACTCACAGGGAGACGCGCGCACTGGAATTCGCAGGCCACCAAGTGGGGCCAACGCTGCCTGGCGCGCCGAGCCCCGCAAATGAGACCTAACCCCTTAAACGCCATGGTTATACGCACACATTTCGCGCCCAGCGCGGTGCTCAGCGACTGCTCAAACAAGATTCTGGAGCAAGATGAGGCCAATTGTTGGAAAGTTAATGATGGAAAAACCCTATGAAATCAGGGGTAAAAGTTGAAAAAGCGATTGAACTGATGATTTCGCCATATTTCAACTTGCTCTCAAGAACATCCGTGACACCTTGATAGTGAGTAGTGCGCTGCCAAGGCTGACAGCGAGTGCTACTCAAATTCCCTGTTCCCCTCACTTGGGTTGGTTTCCCACCTCCCCCCAAATGAGTTTCCCTTACCTATCAGCCTTACCTAGAAAGGTTTCCCCATGAAGAATGTTCTTTTCGTCGCATCAGTAGCGTCCGCAATCGCTGCATCAGCGAACGCCGGATTCCTCGGCTTCACTGGCTTCACGTACATCGCCAGCAACGGCAACCGCGTCATCGACGTATTCGCCGTGGTTTCAAATTCCAGCGATAAGCTGCTGAATGTCTACAACGCAAACATCACCAACAACGCCGGCGTTGGTGGAGCAACGTTCTTCACCCAGCAAGCTGGCACAGCCACTCGTGGTTGGAAGCCAGACGCAGGCTCCTCCACCCGCAGCAACATCGTCGATAGTTTCATGACGATCGGTGTTGACGGGGGCACTACATACATGGGTCAGTACTACGCTTCGGCAGGTACCGGTGCCGACGGCGGATTCACCTCTGGTTGGTCCACCTTGGGCAACACCGTCCCAGCAAACGCTGGTTGGTTCCTGAGCCCACCGACACTCCCAGATTCGATCGCTGAAAGCCTCACCGGGCTGACCGGCACCCGAGTCAACCTCGGTCCTGCAGGTCAAGACAGCAATCTGGGCATTTGGTGCGCGCACATGGTCATGTCTGGCGACACCACGAGCTGCTTGTGGGGCGCAACAGCCGCTGTCAAGGACGGCGTCACTGGTCTCGTCAGCACTGGCTCCGTGGCCGCTGGCCAGTTGATCCCAGCTCCAGGCGCCATCGCGCTCATGGGTCTCGCTGGCTTCGCAGCTCGTCGTCGTCGCGCCTAAGCGTGCCGATCGACTGAGCCACGACCCGAAATGGGTCGAACATCTAGGTAAGAAGCACCGCCGTTCGAAAGAACGGCGGTGTTCTTTTTGACTGCGACATCGGCGTCCAGGGCACCAGACAGAGCATCGCCACTGCGCGACACCAAACCAAGCAAAATCTTTTTGACTCGAAACTTGCATCCCGCGATTGCGGTGGCAAGATCCCCATGAGTTTGGTGATCGCCGCTGACGACACTCGACCTCACTTTCCCCTCGCGTTCGGCTGGATCAGTTTCCTCCGACGTTTCCCTCACTTAAATCAGCATTGCTTGGAGGCAATTAGAGATGAAAAGGGCCTTTGTATTTATCGCTTCGGCTGTAGCTATCGCAACGACGTCTGCGGACGCTGGTGTGATTGGGTACTCAAGTTTCGCACGCACCGCTAGCAACGGAAACACCGTCATTGATGTTTTCGCTGTGATGTCGAACGCGAGTGATCGACTCCTCAACGTTTACAACGCAAACCTCACCACCACTCAGGGCGGCTCAACGCTTGCAACGTTCGTTCAGCAAGCTGGCACGGCCACCCGTGGTTGGAAGCCGGATGCCACCACCTCCACCCGCAGCAATGACGTCGACAGTTTCATGACGATCGGTGTTGACGGTGGCGCTCCATACGAAGGTCAGTACTACGCTTCGGCAGGTACCGGCGCCGATGGCAACTTTACAAACTGGTCAACGCTTGCTCCAACCGTCCCAGTGAACGCTGGTTGGTTCCTGAGCCCACCGACACTGCCAGACAACGTGGCTGCTTCGATGGCCGGCATGACTGGCATCCGCGTCAACAGCAACGCAGCTGCTGCCGCTGGCACCCTCGGAGTGTGGTGCTCGCACTTCGTCCTTGCTTCCGGAGACCTCGGCGCACGTTGGTGGAACGCCACCGCAGCCAGCAAGGACGGCATCACCGGTGCGACCATCACCAACACGGGAACGATGAACATGGTTCCTGCTCCAGGCGTACTCGCGCTTCTGGGCGTAGCCGGCTTCGCTTCGCGTCGTCGTCGTGCCTAAAACAGTCACCTGCCGGAGCTCCTGTGCTCCGTGGATATGCAACCAAAGTCCCCGACTCCGCATCAGCGGGGTCGGGGACTTTCTTTGCTGGGCGCTATCAGGCACCGAAGCCAGCCATAACCCGAAGGATCGGGCCAAACACAAATTGTTATAGGACTACATGCGATCAGCAAAAAACTTGCTTGATGACCCACAACCTTTCCAAACCTTGCGATCTCGCACTTTCCAGTTCAGTATTCCGGGCTACTCTTGAACCGGTGCAACGTGCCGAGCGTTGTACGTCCAACGGATCCTGCTTACGCGCGGGCACTCGCCCCACCGTTGTTGTTGCCAAATCCCTCACCTTACGAACACAAAGATCAAGGAACCTTCACAGATGAAGCCACGCATACTCATCGGAACATTGGCAGCCGCAGGCCTCGCACTTGGCGTTGGGCAGATGACGGCAACGGCAGTGCCGGGC
>JBILYM010000250.1:0-3732 GCA_044377725.1 Phycisphaerales bacterium | reverse complement strand
GACCAATGAAATTGTTTGAGCCATCCACAATCATGATCTTGTTGGCAAAGATGGCGTATTCGCCCTTCACCACGCTGGGAATGCTCATATTCGCTACCGAATTCCAAGTGGCACCACCGCGCGTACTGCTGACGGTGACCTCCACTTCGGTAGTGGCATCATCAGGGAAGATGTTGCCACCATTGGCTGGATTGGCGCGCTTCACAATGTCCACCAAACGAACGGTGACTGTGCCACCATCAAGCGAATAGTTGTTGAGCAGCACCCCGCCAACATGATTACGACGCCAAATGGTCTCGCTGGAGCGGAGAATGCCCTTGGCAATGGACATGCCAGATGAGGCAAGCGTGCGCGCATCGGCTGCAAGCTGAGCGTTCGCCGCAATGGAAGAAGATGTTTCACGGCTTGCCACGTAGGAAAGCGTGGTGGTTCCGACCACCATCATCGCAAACAGCGCCAACATGAGCGCGGCACCGCGTCCCATCCCCTTCCCGGTCTTGCACTGAGCCCCCACCGATCGCTCTCGGCGGCGGCGCGGAAGTAGAGGTTGGAAAGCGTGATGGTTCATGGGGTATTCACTGACAATCCGAATGCCGCTGCAGCGCGTCGATGATTCCGCCAAGTTCAAAGTTCATTCCGCCGTGGTCGTCATCAAGTTCAATGTCCAATACCAATCGCCGGTCTGCGCACGGATTGAAGGAAGTAAAGCGAAATGCGGCCTCGATAACACCCTCTAGGACCGTGGTGGTCACCAGCGACCCGGACGCCGCAAGTGTCGTTCGCAGGGATGTCCAATCCGTGGCCAGTGGATACAACGTGCGGTTGAGTGTGTTGCTGACCCGCTGCATACTGATAACGCGGTTGTTTCGGTCCACCACATACCAGCGCAGTTCGTTGCCGTGGATCGTGTCGTACTCGGTGGCGTTGGTTGGTGAGCCGTCAAACATCTCAGAAGGAAGCCACAGCGTTGCCACGGTGGTTGACTGCGAAAGAATCATTCGCGCCCGGAACAGGTGGTCCGCAATGCGCGCTTGACCACGCGCAAGGCGCGCTACCTCTTGCGCTGCATCATCCTGACCTTGCATTCCCACTGCCACTGCTGACACCGTCGCAGCAACTGAGGCTGCAATAATGGCCGTAACAGTAATCGATACCAAGAGCTCCACCAATGTGAAGCCCATGCGCCGAGTACTGCAACGGGTCTGTTGCTGAATCATGTTGTTGGATCCGCCCCACGGAATCGCACCAGACGTGCAAGTGTCAATCCCGTTGGCCCAATCACGGTGATATCAATTCGCTTCCCGGACACTGTGTAGTTGTTGTACTGGGTAAGCGTGCGATTCTCGGTGACAATCGTGGTCACGCGTGAAAGCTCTGAAAATGTTGCTGGCAAGAGCCCGCGCGTCGCGGCACCAGGGCGCTTCGGCGCCAGCAACTGGCCAAACGCTTCGGTGCCAGCCAACGTGTTCATGGTTTCATATGACTGCTCAAGTACTGAACTCATTTGTAGTTCAGCAGCCTGCATCGCCAGCACAGAGAGTCGGTTCTGTTGTTCGATCGATGAACCGACTGCCACAGACATCGATGCGGTGGCTGCCACCATCGAAACAATGATGGAGGCGATGAGTGCCTCAAGTAGTGTGAACCCGCGCGGGCGTCGCATGGAGACCTGCCAGCCAGTGGGGTTTGGCTTGGGTGTTGGCGTGGGTTGTGCTGGTTGATTGGTCATGAGTACTGATCTCCGCGTTAAGAACTTCTAATACAAATCCGCTCCTGCAAAGCCCAATCGGGCTTTCGGACCTTGGGTTTAAGGAAATTTCATGTTTTCCGCGTGCATTGATTGCAGCACCCCCCATTTGTTTCCGAGAGTGTTGGTGTGACCGATTCAGGCAGAGTTGCTTGAGTGCGGATCACTGAAAGATCGATCCAGCTAGCAAACCAAGGAGTTCTCACCATGACGAACAACACAAACAGCAAGAAGATGAACACGCTCCGTAAGGGCTTTACGCTTATCGAAATCCTTATCGTTGTAGTGATCATCGGCGTCCTGGCAGCGCTGGTCGTTCCATCAGTGACTGGCGCTCTCGATGATGCCAACCTCGAAGCCGCTGATGCACGCGGTGGTCAGATCACCACCATGGTGACGCGACTCAACCAGTTCCAGCCAGGTGGAGTCAGTATCACTCTCACGGACGCCACCGTCTACACACCTACGACACTCGCACCACTCGTGACCGCTGGTTATTGCTCGGCTGAAGACCTGGCCAATCAGGTTGACTCCGCCAAGGGTTGGACGTGGAGCTCTGCGACCCGTAAGTTCAGCCCGCAGCCGTAATCGGACATTTAGACGCTTATTGTAAGAAATCAAGAGGCGTCGGCAGAAGTGCCGGCGCCTCTTTTCCGATACGAACGAGTAACAGGAGGCACCACGATGTTTGGATTACCAATGTTCAACAAGGGTCGCGGCGGCTGGATGCAACGGAATCGATCCGCTGCCCCGATCGCAGCCGACTTCGGTCGATCCAGTATGCGCCTCTTGCAACTTGCATCCGCAGGTACTGAGTACCAGTGCACCGCGGCTGCTGAGATCGCTGGCTCAATCTTTGAGGGCAATGGCCTCCGCCTGGATTCAGCGGCAATGACGCAGCGAATCCATGAAACGATTGTTGGGCTGGGATTCTCCGGCCAGCGCGTCACCGCCACCCTCCCCGCCGAGTTGTTTCAGACCGACATTGCGCGCCTCCCTGCCATGACCGACCAGGAATTGACGGAAAGCGTTCGATTTGAAGCGATTGATCGATTCGGCATTGACGGAGACAGCTCGGTGATCGGTCACCTGCGCCTTGGCGGCACCGCTGGCGGCAGCAATGAAGTGCTGATGATGGCCATTCCACGGCAAACCGTGAATGCGGCTTCAGCGGTGGTGTCTACCAATGACACCTCGGCTTTTCGCATTGAACACGCCGCTCTGGCTGCGCTACGGACTATCACTCGGCAGCGCATCAGTGAGTGCGCTGATCCTGCGGAGTCGCGCGACTTTGCGATGCTGCACCTGGAAGATCGTATTGCCACACTGGTCCTGCTTCGCGACGGGGCACTTTCATTTATGCGTGCGATCCGTGGTGACTGGGCTCCAATTGGCATGACCATTCATCGCCGCACTCATACCGGTCGAACGCTGTATGGGAATGAGAATGGCCCCATCAGCATGGGTTCGGACGGAGCCGATGACCAGGGAACCGCGTGGCGTTGGTGCGCGCTTGCTGAGGAAACCCTGCGCTGCCTGCGTCATGTTGGACACAGCGCCGGCGGTTGGTATCCAAAGGAGATTGTTCTCACCGGACCTGCTGCTACCGATCCACAAGCGGCTGCAACCATTGAAAGCGTCTGCGGAGTTCGCTCTTCGTTGGCGATGCCCATTCGCATGATCCGTGATCCGGAAGCGTGCGTTCATGGCAACGCATGGGTCGCTGCGATCGGTGCAGCTTGCAGTGAATTGCCCGCCCTCCTGCGCAACGTGCGTGCTCCTGCTGAGGTTGTCCCCCAGCGCAGCAACCGTACCGCATTCGGTGGCCGCACAGTTCCACGAACGAGCGCAAGCGGCATCATCACTCTTGATCCCGAGCCAAAGTTGCTGACCCGAAGTGAATCTTCCACTCGCACTACTGCTGCAGGAGCTGCTGCGTGAGCACTGTCTCGGCCGAGTTCATTGTCGACTTCCTCCCGCGGGAT
>JBILYM010000249.1:0-3741 GCA_044377725.1 Phycisphaerales bacterium | reverse complement strand
GGAATCTTGCACACTACCGGTGGATACATGGTGTTCACCGCTGCCACTGCGCGCTGGACATTCAATTTGGTACCGGGGCAACAGCAGGTGTATTTCTGCACCGCTGACATCGGCTGGATCACCGGTCACAGTTACATCGTGTATGGAATGCTGCCGAACCGCGTCCCAACACTCATGTATGAAGGGGCGCCGAATTTCCCCGCCGAGGATCGATTCTGGGGGATCATTGCGCGCCACCAGGTCACGCACTTCTACACAGCACCAACAGCGATTCGCAGCTTCATGCGCTGGGGCGACCTGCATCCGGCCAAGCATGACCTTTCCAGCCTGCGGGTCTTAGGAACCGTTGGCGAACCAATCAATCCGGAGGCATGGATGTGGTACCACCAGATCATTGGTGGCGGCCGGTGCCCGATTGTTGACACGATGTGGCAAACTGAAACAGGCGGACATGTGATTACTCCACTGCCCGGCGCCACGCCAACCGTGCCAGGAAGTTGCACGATCCCAATGTTCGGAATCGATGCCGCCGTCGTTGACGATGCCGGCAATGAGCAAGGCGCTAACTCTGGCGGATTGCTCGTTATTCGCAAGCCATGGCCGGGCATGTTGCGCGGCGTCAATGGCGATCGGCAGCGATTCATCGAAACATATTGGAGCCGCGTACCTGGCATGTATCTCGCTGGCGATGGAGCGCGTCGCGATGAGCGCGGATACTTCTGGATCATGGGCCGCATTGATGATGTTCTCAATGTCAGTGGTCACCGACTTGGCACCGCCGAGGTAGAGAGTTCGCTGGTGGGCAGTAAGTTGGTGGTGGAAGCAGCGGTCGTTGGTATGCCGCATGAAATCAAGGGCACCGGCATCACTGCTTTCTGCGTACTGCATCCCGAACATGCGCACGATGCCAGCGACTCCATGCGTAAGCGACTCATGGAGTATGTTTCCAAGGACATCGGTCCAATCGCGCGTCCGGATGTCATTCGATTTACGAATGCGCTTCCAAAGACCCGGAGCGGAAAGATCATGCGTCGCCTGCTCCGCGATGTTGCTGCCGGAAACGAAATCACGCAAGACACCACTACGCTCGAGGATCTCGGCGTCTTGGCGAAGTTGCGTGAAGGCGACGGAGAATGAATAGGCACGGCCCGGGGATCTGACAAGTAAAGAAGGCGCATCAACACGCTACAAGCCCGTGCTATCGCATGGATTACACAAAAACCTCACCAGAACTGCGACCCCCTCCCAAATCCACTGCGTAGGAATTGGTGGGCGTGTGCCCTTCGTGACTGTGATTGATTCAGTTCGAGCATCCTCTACAACAAGGAAGACCATGATGAACAGGAAGATCTGTACTGCGATTACCTGCGTACTTTCCGCATCGGTCAGCGCATTTGGTGATGCGACATTCTCATTTACCAACCAATGGAGCGGGGGCGGCCAAGGCGCTTTCCGCATTAGTAACGGCTCCACCCAAGCACTTCAGGGGTGGACGCTGGAGTTTGACTGGAACGCGGATATCGGCAGCGTGTGGAACGGCGTCATTCAGAGCCATGTGGGCAATCACTACGTGGTTGCGCCTGCGGCATACAACGCTGAACTTCCCGCTGGTGGCGTCATTGATATCGGCTGTGTAGCTAGCTTTGCCACTGCTGGCCTGCTTCCAACGTCCCTGGTGTTCAGTGGCGGCGATAGCGGCGGTGGTGGAGGTGGCGGTGGTAGCGGTGGTGGCGGTGGTGGCGGTGGGCCAGTCCCAACAGTCAGCATTGCCGATGCCGCCCTGACGCTGGCAACCTCCGGCGGTAATTCACCAGCGAGTGGATTCTTGTCCACTGTTGGAAACCAAATTGTTGATTCCAATGGAAACCCGGTGCGCATCTCTGGCGTGAACTGGTTCGGATTTGAAACGTCAAACAAGGTGTTCCATGGCTTGTGGACACGCGGATACAAGTCCATGTTGGACCAAGTGAAGCAACTTGGTTTCAACACGCTTCGCATTCCGTTCTCCAACGACTCCCTCCGCGCCGGCGCAACTACCAGCAGCATCAACTTTGCGCAGAATCCAGACCTGCAGGGCTTGACGCCGTTGCAGTGCATGGACAAGGTGATTGAGTACTGCGGCAGCATTGGCCTGCGCGTCATTCTCGATCGGCATTCCGCCAAGGCCGACAACTACCTGAGCGAAGATGTGTGGTTCGTTGCAGGCGACAGTTACCACACCGAACAGCGCTGGATTGCTGACTGGGTCATGCTGGCGCAACATTACGCCGGTAATCCAACAGTGATCGGCGCTGACCTGTTCAACGAACCGAAGCGCAGCGCGACATGGGGAACGAGTTCTCCACTCACTGACTGGAACAAGGCCGCTGAGCGATGCGGCAATGCCGTGCTTGCTGCAAATCCATCGTGGTTGATCATTGTTGAGGGCGTTGAGCGCTACAACAATCAAACCACGTGGTGGGGCGGCAATCTGAAAGGTGTCGCCATTGATCCCGTGGTATTGAGTGCCAGCAACAAACTCGTTTACTCCATGCATGAGTATCCGAAGAGTGTCTATGCGCAGACCTGGTTCAACGACCCGGCGTATCCGAACAACATGGATGACGTTTGGAACGTGCACTGGGGCTACATATTCAAGAATCAGACCGCACCACTCCTACTTGGTGAATTTGGAAGCAAGTTGGAGTCCACCAGCGACGAGCAATGGCTTGACAAGCTGACCGACTACATCGATGGTGACCTGAACCTCGATGGCGTTCGTGATGTGCCTGCGAGCCAGTTGGGCATGAGTTGGACGTACTGGAGCCTGAATCCGAACAGTGGCGACACTGGCGGCATTCTCAAAGATGACTGGACCACCGTGGATACGGCCAAGATGGCCTATATCCAAGCAAGCCAGGCACCACTGATCGGCTCTGGAGCTGCTGCCTCACAGCGAATTGATTTCCCCATCACCCTTTCGGAGGCTCCAACCAGCGCCGTCAGTGTGACCTGGGGTACCGCCAACGGAACCGCGCTTGCGGGCATCAATTACCTGTCAGCATCCGGTGTTCTCACCATCCCTGCTGGGCAGCTTCAAGGTCAAGTGTCTGTAGTAGTTCCTGCGCAGGCAGCCACTGGCACCAAGCAATTCACGGTGCAACTGTCTGCACCGGTGGGGGCCACACTGTTGGATTCGATTGCCACGGGCACCTTGCGCACTGCGTGTGCAAATGACCTGGATGGAAATGGAGTCATTGACGGCGCAGACTTGGGTCGACTGCTCGGCGCATGGGGTCCATGCTCCGGTTGCAACACTGACCTCGACGGCGACGGTGTCACCGGGGGCTCCGACCTGGGAGTACTCCTTGGAGCATGGGGTCCATGCCCCTAAATGAATCGGCGACATACCGCTGTACTGGGAAGGCGATGGCGCGCCCCAGTACAGCGGGCTGGTCCGGAAGGGTTCTGCGTTGAGTGAGTTGAGTCGTACCCCGCCCCCTCCGTTGCGCGCGGGACCCTCGGACGCGGACGGCTGCGCTCCACAAGGTTCCGCTTAGCCTCGGGCGAAACTGTTCGTCCGGTTGGCACCCACGGGGCGTACGTCCAACTGCCGGACTTCTCAGTTTCACACGCCGCTTACCGAGGATCCCGTGCTCACTGCGGGGGCTCGCACACGCAGGACGCGTGCATGCACAGTCTGGAACCCGCTCATCTGGCCGCAGGCGCCGGAGAGGATAGGGCCGCGCTCAGCGGCCATCC
>JBILYM010000247.1:0-3770 GCA_044377725.1 Phycisphaerales bacterium | reverse complement strand
GGTGTTTGCTTTCGGCAACGTTGGCAACTGGTAAGTAGTAGGAAATCGGAAATGCAATGATCACTATTGCCATTCATCGCGCTGAACAGACGATCAAGGTGACGCAAAGTCGCTGCCCAGTATGCGCTGTGGAAATTTCCGCGCGGATTGTTGAGCGCGCCGGCGCGGTGTTTATGGAGAAGGAGTGCGTGGAGCACGGCTCTTTCGTGGTGCGATTGCAGAGCGACGCCCGCTGGTACTTCACCAGTCAGGGAAATCCCGCGAATGCATCCAGCGAAGGCGCGGCGTGTTGCGGTACCGGCGGTTGCTGTGCACCAGCGAGCACATCAGCGGATCCGTTCGAACAACTTTCCACGTGCGTTGCGTTGATTGAGATTGTTGATAGTTGCAATTTGACCTGCCCGACCTGCTATGCAGAGAGCCCATACGGTGTTGGTGGGGATACCAAGTGTGCATCGTTCGATGATGTGCAAGCGCGCGTTGAGGGCGTGATTGCGCGGAAAGGTTTGATTGACATCCTGCAACTCTCGGGTGGCGAACCAACCATTCACCCAGAGTTTGAACGCATTTTGCGCTGGGCGGTGTCGCATCCGCAGATTGGTTATGTGCTTGTCAATACCAATGCTGTTCGCGTGGCTGGTGATGCGGCGTTCCGCGAAATGCTGGCAAATGTTCGGCGCGAGCATCGCAAGTTTGAGTTGTACGTGCAGTTTGATGGTGTGCAAGAGTCTGGCCAGCATGAGCTGCGGGGAACGGACTTGCGCTCAATGCGCGAGAAGGCAATCGATGCAGCCGGCGCGCTTGGTGTTCCAACAACGCTTGCCATGGTGCTTGACGAGCGGACCATTGTTGGTGTTGGTGACACGCTGCGCTGGGCGATGGCTCGGGCTCACGTGCGTGGCATCAGCTTGCAACCGATGTTCACCAGTGGGCGCGTGGCGAGTGTTGAAAGCCGAACGCTTCCTATATTTCCAGGGGCGGGTGCAGAGGTAGGTGCGAACGTACGCGGCGTCGTGAATACCATGGGTGTTTCGGATGCCGTGCGCGCGTGTGTGGAGCAAGCACCAGAATTACTGGCCGAGGCCGACTTCACGCCGCTGCCATGTGGCGACCCAAACTGCCACACGATTGGATACATCCTGCGCACGCCAGCGGGCCCGGTGGGGCTGAGCAGATTGATTGATGTTCCAAAGTACGCCGGCTTTCTGCAAAACCGCGTGAACTACAACATTGAAGACTTAGCGAAGTGTGGTTGCGAGACCGAACCACTGGGAGAGTTGTTGAAATCGCTTGAGTTGCGCCCGGAAGACCCGTTTCGAATCTTCATCAAGCCATTCATGGACGAGTGGACGTTCGACCAAGACCGTATTGATCGTTGTTGTACGCACGTCATCCGCACCGACGGCTCCCTCGACAGTTTCTGCCGCCACTACGGAAATTCGTCCCATTCCCCCCGGACCAATTTCCGGTGATGGAGATTCCTGGCGGTAGCCCGGTGTATGTGGCCACTACGGTGGTGGGCATAGTGGTGACGGCGCTGCTCTGGAAACGACTTGCCCGGACCGATGGACGCACTCCCGATGATCGCCTGTACGCCGTGTACGGTGGCGCCCTTGCTGGGGCATACATCGGCGCAAAGGTCGCCTTTTTGCTGGCTGAAGGTTGGCACTACCGACACGAACCCATGGCCTTTATCACCGGGCACAGCGTGACCGGTGCTCTCCTGGGTGGCGTCATTGGTGTGGAGACAGCAAAGCAGGTCACTGGTTACAAGCAAGGCACTGGAGATATGTTTGCTGTGACTGTTCCTTTGGCACTCGCACTTGGACGAATCGGTTGCATATTCGCGGGCTGTTGTCAGGGAACGCTATGCGCGGAGGCATGGTGGACCGTCACTGATACTCACGGCCACGCACGCTGGCCTGCACCAGTAGTGGAGATGATGTTCAACCTTGCATTCTTTGTGTGGGCCGCCTGCGCCATGCGCTTCAATTGGCAGCGCGAACAGCGATTCAACGTCTATCTGATCGCATACGGCACGTTCCGATTCGCGCACGAATTCATGCGCGACGACGTGCGCTGGTTCGCCTCATTCGGTGGATACCACGTCGTATCGCTTGCGATCGTCGGCACTGGCGCATGGATGTATCTGCACCGTGCACACATCCAGCGCGAAAGCACAACCGCCCCGGCATAGCCAGGGCGGTTGGAAGGTTTGTCGCGCGTTTCCTCAGAACGGATTTACGCCATCGCAGGATGCTTTGTTGCAGCACCCTTCGCACGCCCGGCCTCAATGCGGCGCTTGGCGTAGTTCACTGCGGCCACATATTCGCTCGCGTCGTTCTTGCCTTCCTTGAGGACAGCAAGTGTCGTGTGCTCGATCTGCTCAATCTTCTTATCAAGCGCCGCCTCGGTCATGCCAAGGTAGAGACCGGCAAGGCGAATGACGCCGCCAGCGTTCACGATAAAGTCTGGCCCGTACAAGATGCCGCGCTGCTTCAGCGAAGCACCGTCGACATCCGGTTCATGCAACTGATTGTTCGCCGTGCCGCAAATGATGGCACAGCGAAGGTGCTTGATCGTGGAGTTATTGAGAACAGCACCCAATGCGCACGGCGCAAGAATGTCGCACTCCTGCGCAAAGATGTCTTGGCCAGGCTTCAGCGACTCGACGCCAAGCTCCTTCACAGCACGCTCAACAGCGGCTGGATTGATATCGGTTCCAACAACAGTCGCGCCGTGAGCACGGCAACGCTTCGCGAGTTCGTAGCCAGTGGCACCAAGGCCCTGTACCGCGATCTTCAAGCCAGAGAAGTCCACTTTGCGGCCAGTATGCGCCAAGCACGCCTTCATGGCGTTGAAGCAACCCTGGCTAGTGAATGGACTCGGATCGCCACCATGGCTGACAGTGATGCCGCCCATCACGTGGTTCGACTCCTGCGCCATCCAATCGCAGTATTGGGTATTCACGCCGACATCTTCGGCGGCGATGTATTGACCGTTGAACGTGTTCACAAAGCGGCCCATCGCGCGCGCTTCCGCCTCGGTAGGAACCTTGCCCTTCTCGATCATGATGACGCTCTTCGCGCCGCCCATCGGCAGGTCCGCAGCGGCCGACTTGTAAGTCATGCCCTCTGACAAACGCAGCACGTCGCGGATCGCTTCGCTCTCGTCCGTGTACGCCCAGCGACGGGTGCCGCCGAGTGCGTTACCAAGGACAGTGGAGTGCAGCGCGATGATCGCCCGCAGACCAGTGACTGGGTCGACATGGAATGCCACGCGCTCGTGACCATGCTGATTCATCGTGTCGAAAAGCTTCATGAAATTCCTGTGTGAGTAAGAGGGACCAAACCGACTAGTCATTCGTGAAATTGACGGGCACGGCCGCGAGAACTCGAATCCCAAAGGCTACCGACCCTCCACCCGGCAATGAAACACCCACTCGCACCAAGCGCGCTTCTTGGCTAAAAACTCTTGACCGCCAAGTGTCGCAACTTTCGCTCCTGCAGATGGTTACGCCCTTTGTGGCTGCGCGCGCTTGATGACATCTCCGTGGAACACTGACCCAGCTCCGAAGTGCGGAATCGCCTCTTCGTTCACGGGGTTCAATTTCGCCCCAGTGCCGCGCGCCTTCATGTCCATCGTGCGCTCGGGGATTGCAAAGTCGATGTTGGGGAGCGAATCAATGTGCTTCAACACCGCATCAGCAGCGCGCTTCATTGAAACGTCGGCGTTCGTGCGCAAGGCGCGAACCTCTTCCTCAATCGCCA
>JBILYM010000248.1:0-3770 GCA_044377725.1 Phycisphaerales bacterium | reverse complement strand
GACCCGTACGCCATGACCCTTGCTGCGCTCGATGAATGCGTGCGCAACATGGTGTGTGTTGGTGCGGACCCAACCCGCATCGCCGTATTGGATAATTTCTGCTGGCCTTCGTGCGATGACCCGCGCAACATGGGAGCACTGGTCCGTGCTGCTGAGGCGTGCTACGACGGTGCCATGGCGTACCGCACGCCATTCATCAGTGGTAAGGACAGTTTGAAGAACCAGTTCCGTACCCAGGATGGCCGCACCATCATGATTCCGCCGACGCTCTTGGTGTCCGGATTCGGAATCGTGCCGGATGCAGAGCGCGCCTGCACCATGGATCTGAAAGAAGCAGAACACGTACTGGTGCTGGTTGGAACAACGGGCGCACGTATGGGCGGAAGTCATCGCGTGATGTTGGGCGCCTGTGGGCATGCAGACAATCGTTTGCCGGTGGTTGATCCTGCGCGCGGCGCGCGGACTGCCCGGGCGGTGGCGGCGTGCATTGCGCACGGGGCAGTTCGCTCCGCGCATGACCCGAGCGAAGGTGGATTACTTCCAGCGCTCGCAGAGATGTGCTTTGCTGGCGGTCTCGGCGCGCGTATTGATCTTTCGCTCGTACCGGTCGATGCGGCAGATCATGCTGATGTGTCGGACGAGTGCCGTGCATTTGCAGAAGATCCGCATCGCTACATCCTGGAAGTTGAGCAGGTGCAACTTTCCGTAGTGCAAGCGCATCTTGATGGAATTGCACACGCGGTGATCGGCACGGTGACCACCGCTGCCACGCTTGACGTTGTTGGAATTCGCACGCCACATGAGTCCGTTACCCTCGACACGCTTCGCGCTGCGTGGAATGCGCCCACCGGCGGATGAGATCAGCACCATGAGTACCGACGGACCAAAAGCCCTTGTCATTACCGCGGCAGGTATCAACTGCGACCTTGAGCTGGCGCAATCGTTTGCGGCGGCCGGGGCCGTACCGGAATCAGTGCTACTTTCGGAATTGCTCCGCAATCCCAGCCGAATTGACAACTACCGACTGATTGGACTTCCCGGTGGATTCAGTTTCGGCGATGACATTGCGGCTGGCCGCATCATGGGTGCACTCATGCGCCGCAGCATCTACCCCGCGCTCACCGCAGCGATTGAACGCGGCGTCCCGATGATTTGCCCCTGTAATGGCTTCCAGATTGCCGTGCAGGCAGGCTTGTTGCCGGGACCAAGCATCGATTCTGCATGGCCAGCGAGTGCTGCGGAGCCATCCATTGCGCTGCTGCAGAACAGTACCGGTCGATTCCGCGACGCGTGGACGCGCGTGGAAATACCGGCGGATACGCGTTGCATTTGGACGCAAGGCCTGGAGTGTGACGATGCCACGGGCATTCTTCCAAGCGCACACGGCGAAGGTCGATTGGTGGCTGACGAAGCCCTTCTTGATGCGCTGGAAGCCAATGGGCAAGTCGCCGTCCGCTACCACTCAGCAGATCACTTCAATGGCAGCATGCGCCGTATCGCGGGCATTTGCGACGCCAGTGGGTTGGTGTTTGGATTGATGCCGCATCCCGAGCGCTTCACACGTTGGACGCAACACCCGCGCTGGACGCGGTTGTCTGCGCATCAGCGCGCGGGCGAACCACTTGGACTGCGGATGTTCCGCAACGCCGTCGAGCGCGTGCTCGTGAATGCCTGATGTATTGCAAGCGCATCGCGCAGAGGAGACTTCTATGACACAGACAAGTACCGCCACTCTCCGTTGTGGCGTTGTGGGCGTTGGCAAGATGGGAAATCACCACGCACGCCTGTGGACCCAAGTGGAAGGATGCGATCTGGTGGGAGTCGTTGACTCCAGCGCCGATCGTTGCCAGCAGGTTGTGGAAAAGTACGGCGGCAAAGGCTATTCCGAAGTCGATGCACTCATTGCGGCGGGTGTGGATGTAGTAACGATTGCCACCCCAACGATTCATCACCGCGCGGCCGCCGAAAAACTGCTTGCCGCTGGCGTGCATTGCCTGATTGAAAAGCCCCTTGCACCTACACCGGTAGAAGCGCGAGCGATCGCCGACGCTGCCGCACGGAGCGGTGCACTGTTGCAGGTTGGGCACGTGGTTCGCTATGACCCAGTGATGGTGGCGGTGCGCAAGCTTGGCTTGGCACCACGGTTTGTAGAAGTCGACCGGGTGAGCCCCATGACATTCAGAAGCGTGGATGTGGGCGTTGTCCTGGACATGATGATCCATGACCTTGATGTCTTACTGATGCTCTTTGGTGCGGAGCCAATCGAAGTCCGCGCCAGCGCCGTGAGTGTCCTTGGCGAAGCGGAAGACGTCTGCAATGCCCGCTTGGAGTTCCCGCGCATGGCAGACGGATACACGCCGGTTGCCAACGTGACCGCCAGTCGGATTGCCATGAAAACCGAGCGAAAAATCCGCATCATGAGCGATGACACCTATGTCAGCGCCGACTTTGTCGATCGCAAGGGCACAGTGGCGCGCAAGGGCCCCAACGCCGACAAGATTTCCGAAGTGCGCGAGCTCTTGAAGAAGGGCGCTGATCTGAGTCACTTGAATTTCTTGGATCTCCTGCAGGTTGAGCCGCTTGATGTTCATGCCGGCGAGCCACTGCGCTTGCAGGCGGAGGACTTCATCGACGCCATCCGCGCGGGACGTCGTCCGCTTGTTGATGCCGAGGATGGATTTGCTGCAGTGCGTACCGCTGATCGGATTGTGGCCGCGGCGCGCGCAGCGGGCTCGCGCATGGTTTGAAGACGTGATGCAATCGCTCGTGAAATCAACCCCAACATCATCAAGCCAACAGATTCGCTGGATTGACACTGCGCCTGCGCAGGTTGATGTGGCGATTGTGGGCGGCGGGTTTAGCGGTCTGGTGGCCTTGGTGCATCTGTGCCGCGCGCGTCCGTCCGGAACGTTCGCCGTCATTGAATGTCACCCGCTGCAATTTCCAGGTACTGCTTACGGTGGCTGTGACTCGGAGCACCTCTTAAATGTGCCAGCTGGTCGCATGGGACCAATCACTGAAGATCCAACCAGCTTTCATCGTTGGCTTGAACAACAGGCTCCAGGGAAATTTCGTGCTGATGCATTTGTCCCCCGCGCCTTATTCGGTGCGTACCTGACAGAGTTTGTAGCGGACGAAGTGGCGCGCTCCGGTGCGCATGTTTCATTTGTGCGTGCAGCGGTGATTGATATGCACGACGCGCAGTCGCATGTGAATCTGACGCTGGACTGCGCTTGTGGTGCTGCCGATGTACCGGCTCGCCCGCAGCCGATGGTCGCGCAGTGCGTAGTCATTGCCCCTGGCTTGCCGGCGTCGCCCGCGCCGTGGGCGGCTCATGCGCATGACGTGCCGGCTGCGGCACTCATTCCCGATCCATGGAAGGCCGGATCGCTCCTTGGGATTCCACCGGATGCAGAGATCATGTTGCTTGGTAGCGGACTGACCGCCGTCGACATCACGGAGGGCTTGCGGCGCCTCGGGCACCGCGGCACCATCCGGATGGTCTCGCGAAACGGTCGATTGCCATTGCCGCACGCCGACCATGGTGAGCCACCGATGCTCGCAACGAGGGAGCAGTTCGCTGGAAGTCCAGCCAAGGTTCTCTCCGCACTTCGCAGTGCTGCCCGGCAGCGCATCGCCGCTGGACTCGGCTGGCAGGGCGCCATCGACGCCATTCGCCCGCACATTCCAGCCATTTGGAAGTCATGGTCGACCGCCGAGCGGCGCCAGTTCATCCGCCGAGCGCGCGCGTTGTGGGAAATTCACCGTCA
>JBILYM010000246.1:0-3780 GCA_044377725.1 Phycisphaerales bacterium | reverse complement strand
AGTGCTTCGACCGAATCACCCGCCTCGCTGCGCGCGTCTTTGAAACGCCGATAGCCACCCTCTCGGTGGTGGGAGAGCAGCGAGTGTGGTTCAAGTCGCGCGTGGGCACGGTGATCAGCGAACTGCCGCGCATCGATACGTTTTCAAACTGGGTGATGGATCACGATGGCGCTCTGGTTATCCCCGATGCGTTGGCTGACTCGCGCTTCGCTTGCTGTGAGATGGTTGTCAATGCGCCGTACGCGCGTTTCTATGCCGGTATCGCCATCCGTTCGCCCAATGGCGCCAAAATCGGCTCCTTGAGCGTGATGGACACCGGACCGCGGCACCATGTAACGATCGATGTTGGCTTCTTGCGTGATCTCGCGGCGATCACTGAAGATGAGTTTCATCGGCGCCATCTAACGGCATCACAGAAATCCATGATCACGGAACTTGGTGAAGCGCAGCGGCGAGCAATGATGGATGACCTCACCGGTGTTTGGAACCGAAGTGGTCTGAACAGCATCCTCGAGCGCGAATTCGCGCAATCGGCTGCAAGCGGCCTTCCGATTTCAGTAGCCATGTTGGACATTGATCACTTCAAGAAAATCAATGACTTTTACGGCCACGATGCTGGGGATCTGGCGCTCGCGGAGGTGGCACGAAGGCTTCGCGCCGCTGCTCGACCGGTCGATTCGGTGACTCGGTACGGTGGCGAAGAATTTGCAGTGGTCCTTCCGGACTGTGACGAACAATCGGCGCAGGCGGTCGGCGATCGCCTGCGCGCGTGCATCTCTGCCACCCCGGTCACGGTGGGTAACTCCACTTATGTGGACATCACCGCTTCTGTGGGCGTTGCTACTGCGAAGCCAAACACAGACATCAGCCTGCTACTGACCCGCTCCGACGGAGCGCTTTATGACGCAAAGCGGAATGGTCGCGATTGCGTCTGCGCCGCGCCCGCCACCATTGGATGCGGGTGAATCACTCCTGCGGCGCATCCGTATGATCCGCCGATGCCCGCTGCAGCACCCGTGGCCATCAAGAGCGTTCGCCTCAAAGTTGGTCTTGAAATCCACATTGAACTCGCCACGCGCAGCAAGATGTTTGCGCGTGCAGGTAGTCCTGGAAATCCAGAGTTCTATGACCGCGAACCCAACTCGCTGGTGACTCCAACCGTGGCGGCGCTGCCGGGCACGCTGCCAGTAATGAATCTTCGTGCCGTGGAGATGAGCATGATGGTCGGCCTGGCGCTCGGTTGCAGCATTGCGCGCCGCTCCAAGTGGGATCGCAAGAACTACTACTACCCCGATCTTCCCAAGGGGTACCAGATCAGTCAATATGACCTGCCGCTCTGTCATGACGGAGCGTTTGATTTGCCAGTGCCAGCCGGTGGAACACGCTGCATTGGAATCATTCGTGCACACCTTGAAGAGGACACCGGCAAGCTCGGCCATGAATTGCCGGGCGGGTTCCACTATGAAGGTTCGTTGGTGGATCTCAATCGCGCAGGCACGCCGCTCTTGGAAGTGGTCACTGCACCAGACTTTGATTGTGCAGCGGATGTAGTGGCATTCGCGCAAGAACTGCGCGGGGTATGCCGATTCCTTGGTGTGACTGAGGGAATCATGCAGAAGGGCCACATGCGCTTTGAGCCCAACATCAATGTCATCATTGAGCTTGCCGATGGCACAGAAGTGAAGACACCGATTGTTGAGGTGAAGAATCTCAACTCCTTCAAGGCCTTGCGCGGAGCCATTGAATTTGAGACCGAGGCGCAAGTGACGCGTTGGCGTGAAGACGGCAAAGTCATGGGCCCCGGTGCCAAGAGCACTCGCGGCTGGGACGATGTCAAGTGCGTCACCGTGCTGCAGCGCGAGAAGGAAGATGCGCACGACTATCGATATTTCCCTGACCCTGACTTGGTGCCCGTCGTTGTGGACGATGCGTGGCTCGCACGCGTACAGGCGGAAGTGCCGGAGTTGCCACTCGCACGCCGCGCGCGGTACGTGGGCGTGTACGGCCTTGAAGAGAAGGACGCCGCATCACTGGTGGAAGACCGCGACCCGTGCCACTTCTTTGAAGCATGCGTCGCCGAACTCGGTGGCACCGCTAAGGCGGGGTATGCGGCTGGCAAATTCCTCTTGAATCAGCTGGGAAAGCGCGCAAATGAGCAGGGCGTTGGCTTGCATCGCGCGGGACTTTCGCCGCAGCAGGTGGCTGGCATCGTGACGTTGCGCGAGTCTGGTTCGCTGGGCGCACAGAATGTTGATGCGCTGGTGAATGCCCTGGCTGGCAGTTCGGATACCGCCGCCGATGCAGCAGCGCGCGCCGGTCTCTTAGTGGTGCGCGACGACGCCGCACTTGATGGATGGATCGCGCAAGCCGTCGCCGCAAACGCGCAGGCTGCTGATGACGTGCGCGCGGGCAAGATGAATGCCATTGGTCGAATTGTTGGCGCAGTGATGAAACTCGCCGGCGGTGCTGTTGATGCCAAGACTGTCAACGAACGGATTGTTTCCAAACTGAGAGAGGGCTCTTGATGAACGGTGAATCTCCTGCTGCGCGCGCCACGCTTGGATCAGTAGTGGTGTCTGCCGACGCAATTGCCGCGCGTATTCCTGCGCTCGCACGCGAGATCGTCGCGTGGATGGGCGAAGGTGACGACGACGTGGTGATCGTTCCCGTGATGACCGGCGCATTCATCTTTGCTGCCGATTTGGTGCGGCACATGCCGGTGCGAATGCGCATCACGCTTGCCACCGTCTCCAGTTACCCGGGCGATGCCACCACCAGTCAGGGCGTTCGTCCGCTTGGTGAACTGCCCGCCAAACTGCAGGGGCGCCGCGTGTTAGTCATTGATGACGTGCTGGATTCCGGCCGCACGTTGAACTTCCTGCGCGAACAGTTTGAGGCTCAGCATCCGGCACGATTCGCCACCGCAGTGCTTCTCCGCAAGACCATTCCAAGCGCTCTTGCTACCAAGTGCGAGTTTGTTGGCTTTGATGTCCCCGATGAATTCGTAGTTGGTTACGGCCTCGACTTTGATGGCTGCTTCCGCAACCTCCCTGAGGTGCGCATCCTTCATCCAGCACCGAGCGCCCCGTGAAATCGGAGCGCACGTCGTTTGCGACCACTGCGATCGACGAGGCTGGTATCCCGCTCTTTGCGGCGTCGATGCTGGAGCCAAGCGAGATCATTGTTGGCGTGTGGCGCCCAAATTTGGCGTGGATTGCGCTGCGCTCCGCCCGCGGCGTCTCGGTGTTGGTGGTCGTCACCTTGCTCGCTGCTGCAACTGCCGGATGGGCGCAGCAATCATGGGAGTGGCTTGTTCTCCAGGCCGGGGTAGTGCTGATCTGCGCTCGCCTGGGAGCCGCTGGCGCGGAATGGGCAAGCCGCGTCTATGTACTCACCGATCGCCGCGTGTTACGCCGGCGCGGCGTCTTGGCACCCACGGTGTACTCCGCCAACTTAAATGCACTGCAACGGGTGGAGCTGCTGCAAACCCGCATCGACCGCGCGCTCCGGTCCGGCACCATCACCTTTAGTTCGCGACACGAAGGACACTATGACGCCGCGTGGGTCATGGTTTCCAATGCCGCAGAAGTGCTCGCGCTCATTGAAGAAACGCGCCGCCGCTATCGCCGTTGAGGTGAAGCCCCGATTGAATGGATCACTGATTCCACTGCGCGCCAGTGCGCGGGTTCGGCAGCGATGCCGCCAGCTTCTCAAGCAGTTCACGCGCCGCCGGATCAAGTTCCTTGGGTGCTTCAATCTGAATCACCGCATGGAAATCAC
>JBILYM010000245.1:0-3805 GCA_044377725.1 Phycisphaerales bacterium | reverse complement strand
AGGCGTCATCGATGCGTACTTCGTTGGCAAGCACTGCTTCGGCGCGCGCTTGCCCTTCTAAGAATTCACCGCGGCGGCGCAGGAACTCGGAGTAGTTGCCTTCGGCGGCAAGCGTGCCCTGTGGATAAGCGCGGCTCAGTTCCACCACGCGGGTAGCAACGCGCTCAAGAAATGCGCGGTCATGGGTGATGAAGACGCACGCGCCGGCACGAATGTCGTTGGAGGCGCGTGAAAGAAACTGTTCAAGCCAGCGGATGCCTTCAACGTCCAGGTGGTTGGTTGGTTCATCCAAGAGCAAGAGGTCTGGCGTGCCGCCCGCTTCGGCAAGTCCGCAGGCGATGGACAGGCGCTTCTTCCAACCGCCGGAGAGGCGCTCCACGGGTTCGTCCATGCGTGCTTCGGGGAAGCCGAGTTTGCCAAGGATCATGCTGCCAAGCACTTCGGCTTCGTGATGATCGCCGTGCACGGACGCGGCCTTCATGGCGGCGGCGGTGGCGGCCATGCGCGGCGTGAGGCCGTCGTCAAAGTCATCACGCTGCGGGACGTAGACGATCACTGCGCCGCGCTGCGTGCGCACGATGCCTTCGTCTGGCTCTTCCGCACCGGCAAGCATGCGCAGGAGCGTGGACTTGCCCGCGCCGTTCGGGCCGATGAAACCCACGCGGTCGCCGTCGGCCACGCTGATACTGACTCCATGAAAGAGTTCGCGCAGGCCGTGGGACTTGGAAAGATCAGAGGCGACGAGGAGCATGGGGAGCGGCACGCGCGGGGTGCCGGGGTGGGGATCATAGGTGGAGGTACAAAGCACCACCGCGCGCCTCTGAACGGGGCGCGCGGCGGAGAATGAGACGAAAGAGATCGAAGCCGAGGCTTAGCGACGACGGCGTGAGCCGACGAGACCAGCGACGCCGAGGAGCGCGATGGCGCCGGGGGCGGGGACGGCGGTGGTGGTTGCCGTCAACGTCAGGTCATCAATACGCCAATTGGCCGAGTTGGTGTTTGGGGATCCAGATCCGCCGTAACCGTACAGGCGGAACGTCACGGGCGTCGCTGCCGTCAAACTTGCCGCCGCCGTTAGCGGCGCGGTCTTGTAGTACCAATTGTTGTTGGACAAGCTGGTAGCAGTCGCAAGATCGGAGGCGTAACCGTCTGCGCTCGAGCGGAGGGTGAACGAGACCGGAGCAGTGCCGGTTGATCGAGTACCAAACCCCAACGCGGTCAGCGATCCAGAATATCCAGCATCCGCCGTCAATGTGAACTGGAAGTATGCGCTGCCACTCTCGCCGGTGACGAGCGCGCCGGTCCGAGCCGCTGCACCCGCAATGTGCGTACCCGAAGCGGAGGTCGAGGTCCCATTGAGGTCGAACGTGTAACCGGTCGACGACGAAGTCTGTGTGATCATGACTGTGGAGCCGTTGTTGTTGCCCTGCGTCAGGTCGCCGACAGTGAGGTTGCCGACGTTGTTGGACGTGGGGCTGGCAGTGCCCATATCCCAATACACCATTCCGGCCTGCGCCGCACTCGCTGCGATCATCGCGCAAGTTCCAGCAGCCAGGAGGGTCATTGTGTTCATGTTCTTCATATTGAGCGTTCTTTCGATCGTTTGAGAGATACGGGGAACTAGGGAATGCAAGGAAAGACCGCTATTGTTGATATGAACGAAAATCACGGCGGTGATCCATCAGGGTTTGACAGATACTTTTTAGAATCGTGTTGCGGTGTAGCACGAGTGTGTGTGTCCGTGATTCGAGTGGAAGTCCAGTGTGTGTGGAGGCGATGAAACACCGCCGCGCGCCTCTGAACGGGGCGCGCGGCGGAGAGTGAGACGAAGGAGAGCGAAGCCGAGGCTTAGCGACGACGGCGTGAGCCGACGAGGCCAGCGACGCCGAGGAGCGCGAGGGCGCCGGGGGCGGGGACGAAGGTGAGTGGACCTTGCAGACCGCCGGTACCAGTGGTTGACTCCGAGTTGTAGCCGTACAGTCTGAATGTGACATTTGTCAGCGCCTGGAAACTCGATCCAGAAAGGTTCAACTTGGCGGTCCAACTCCCATTTGTATCCGTGTTGGTCAGAACGCCACTCGTGTTTGTGAGACCCGTCTGAAGGTTTGAGTAGTCCGTGAGTGCTGCGGCGTAGTTGTCGACACTCGAGCGCCATTGCCACTGACGAACACCGGTGGCACTGCGACCAAGACCGAACGAAATCGAGGTGATATCAAAGCTGTATCCAGCATCCGCGGCGAGCGTGAAACTGATGTACTTGGTGAGATCAACGCTGCCAGTGAAAGTATCGCTGCCAGTTGTTGCACCGGTTGCCCAGTTAGTAGCGCGATAGTTGTTGGAACTGCTAGACCAGGTAGTAGCTGCTGAGTTCGTAACGGAACTCGGCGTCAGCCCAGTCATTGTAGTTCCATTGTAAGCGCCCGCAGCAGCAGCCGTGTTCCCGACCGTGTTGTTTGGAAATGTGTAAGTCCCACCAAAGTTCGGGACATAGGCGGCATTCGCCGCACTCGCAGCAATCATCGCGCAGGTTCCAGCAGCCAAGAGGGTCATTGTGTTCAAGTTCTTCATGATGTGTGTTCTTTCGATCGTTTGAGAAATAAGGGGGACTAGGGGATTCGGAGAAAGACCTGTGTCACCTATGCAAACGAAAGGCAGAGGCTTCAACCATCATCGAAGTGCGTACTGTTGCGCTAGGAATGCGCTAAGACCGCAGTCGACTTCGTGCCAGTCAGCGACGCTTGCGCGTGCCGATGAGGCCAGCAACGCCCAAGAGCGCAACAGCGCCCGGGGCGGGAACAACAGAGAAGGTGCCAGTACTGGTGGTGGTGGTGCCATTCACCTGTGAGGTCGAACCGTCGTACTGGTTGAAGTTGTAGGTAGTGGTGAAGGACACCGAGTAGCTGCCGTTGGGCAGGCCCGTGGCGAGATTCATGCCTTGGTAGCCACCAACGAGCTGCCAGAAGCGGTTGCTGCCGCTGTTGCCAGTTTGATAGAGACCGTAGGTGTTGCTCGAGAGCTGCGATGAGCCCTGTGACAAAGTCACCACCAGTGAGGCGATGTTGGCGCCGTCAAGGTAGTTATTGTTCGTGGTACCGCCGGGAGGAGTGCTGCCTCCGTTGTAGGCATAGTTCTCGAAATACCAATTCTGCAAGAGGAGCGTCTGGCCAGTGAGGGCGTTGACCGAGCCGAAGTCGTAACCATTGAGGCGCGGATTCTGCCCTGCGCCGATGGCCGACACGTACGTGGCGCTGCTGCCGCCCGGGAGTTGGAACATGCCGGTGGCCTCAACTACGCCGACCTCCGCATTGGCAACTGCGGTCAGCGATGCGAGGACGCACAACGATGAAGTGAAGGTTCGGGTCATAACAATGCTCCAAGAGGAAATGCGAGTGATTCGAGGAATTTGAGACGGAACCAAGAAAAGGGGGAGGGTTCCGACTCAGCGAACGACGGCGGAAGGAGCCCGAAAGGGAAGGAATCCGTCTGCCACTCTTATGAACGAGATCTGCAGGTGCCACCCATCACGGATTCTGAATAAATTCCCGCCGAATCGACAATTGTTGGCCCAACCGCCCGTTGCAGCGCGTGGCGGCTATCGTTAACCCCATGCCTGACACCCGCCAGCCCCCGGTTTCGCGCACTGCCTGCGTGGTCGGCGGGGGTCCGGCCGGGGCGGTATCGGCGGCCGTTCTGGCACGCCATGGCTGGCAGGTGACCCTTCTGGAGCGGCAGCCCGCGCCCCGAACGAAGTGCTGCGGCGAATGCCTGGTGCCCCGCGCCGCGGCCTGGCTTGCGGAACTTGGCT
>JBILYM010000244.1:0-3813 GCA_044377725.1 Phycisphaerales bacterium | reverse complement strand
AAGTCCGTGCTGCCGCCAGTGACCGAAGCAGTGGTCGCCGCGCGCAATGATGAGTCGCGCTCGGTTGCTAGCTTGCGTGCTTGCCACGGAGCGATCGCCAGCATCACCACGCCGCCCACCGCCAACGCGCCGATGACCGAAGCGGGATTGAACAAATTGGCCTTGACCACATCCTTTGCCAGGAACCCAATCATTGCTGCCGGCATGAATGCAATCACAACATTGCGCGCAATGGTGCATCCCGCCTTCATGCGATCCGCTGGCCCCAAGCCCTGCACGCCCACTTTGGATGCGATACCCCGCAACATCTGCCCGATGCGCGCGCGGTACAGACCCACAACTGCAAGAATGGCACCGCCCTGAATGATGATCTCAAAGTCAGCCACCGCATCGCGTTGCGCCGCGGTCTTATCAAGGCCAAGTAGCCATGAAGTGATGATCAGGTGTCCCGTACTTGAAACCGGAAGGTATTCAGTGATCCCCTCCACCATGCCGAGAATCCAAGCGTCGAATGGTGTCATTGGTACTTACGTTTCCCTTGTAGGTTGGTCATTGATTGGCTGTGCCGCGCCGCCCGTTGTTTCTGCGGCAAGCCACGGCATCAAGGCGCGCACATCAGCGCTTGACTGTTCCATTGGATGCGCGCTCGCCATGGCTCGCTGGGCGCGGAACCATGGAGCGCCAGCATCGTGATCCGCTTGCATAGCGCGGCTAAAAGTGCCGTCTTTGATTTCTTTCAGCAGTGTTCGCATGGCAGTCTTGGTTGCATCATCGACCATGCGCGGTGCTGCGCTGTATGCGCCAAACTCCGCTGTGTTGCTGATGGCTGCTCGCATGCCAGCCGGCCCGCGCGCGTACAACAAATCAGCCACTTGTTTGATCTCATGAACGCACTCCATGTACGCCAAGAGCGGTGGATACCCCGCTTCAACCAGTGTTTCATACGCAGCTTGCGCTAAGCCCATCATGCCGCCGCACAGAACGGCTTGCTCACCAAAGAGATCGGTCTCCGCTTCGTCGCCGAAGGTTGTTTGCACAACGGCCGCTCGCGCGCAGCCAAGGCCAGCAGCCCATGCGCGTGCCAGTTCATGTGACGTTGGTCCGCCGGTTCCGGGTGCGCGCTCTTGCGCAACAGCAAGAAGGGCCGGAATGCCCTGACCCTGCGTGAATCGCTCGCGCAGGGTGGTTCCGGGTCCCTTGGGGGCCACCAGCACCGCGCCAATTCCATCTGGAATCCGCACCAAGCCGAAGTGGACGCTTGATCCATGGATGAATCCGATGGTTTGTCCGGGATTCACGTGCGGCGCCACTGCGGACGCCCAGACCTCAGCATGCACTTCGTCAGGAAGTGCCATGATGACCAAGTCGGCTCCCACCACGGCGTGAGCGGTGTCGCTGGTGTGAAATCCGTCAATCTGCGCCCGCGCTCGTGCATTCGAACCGGTTCGACCTGTAACCATCACCTGAATTCCAGAATCGCGCAGGTTGAGGGCGTGGGCTCGGCCTTGGTTGCCGTAGCCCACCAGAACCACCCTTCGGCCAAGCAGGGCTTCAGATGTACATGCTTGTTTCATAAGGGTTTGCGTGTTTGGCATGGGGGATTTCTAGGTGCCGGATGGGCGTTCTGTGAGGCCTATTTGGTGCCACGGAGCCGAGGACGGCCCCTGCATAGAAATGACATTCTGAATGAATATTGAAGAAAGAAGGCACACATTACCTGACCGGGGGGGTTCGCAATAGCAGACTGTCATTGTCCACACCTGAATTTGACTCGCTCGGTGCGATTCATCAGTGGGGTGGATGGGTCCGAAGTTCAAGGATGAACTTGCCAGAACAACGTCCGAAATTCGGGATTTCATGCTTATCGAGCAGAATGACCGAACCATTGGAAGTTGGAGGACGTTTCTCTATGAAGCACCCCGGTTCGAATGATCAATGCGGCCACGGAATGTTCGGCCAAGGAGCTACTGGAATGGTCAGCGTTGAAGCCCCAAACCGGCGATCGGACGATCGCTTTCGGTTTGACCCCGCCTACACACGGGTAGTGGTTATCCCTTCGACGCCTGCCGTAAGTAGTTCAGCGGTCAGCCTCGCAGCATTTGTTGCCGCTGTTCCTGCCTCAAGCCGCCCAACACCTGCAAATCCAAATGAGCTCCACGAGCCGGGCTTGGAAGCCCTTGGCCTTGAAGAGTTTGACTCCGGACTTGAGACCCCAAAGGGCGGTCTGGAAGGTCATGGTTACGACATCTCGCTGACCGGCATGCGGTTTGAACTTGATGACGAACTTCCGACGAACTCTGAGGTGCAGATCGAGGTCTATCCGCCCGCCGAACAGGATCCGATTCGCATGCACGGCGTGGTGGTTCGCGTCTTCTCGCATGACGACGATCCGGGTCCGCGCCGTATGGCAGTGCAATTCACCGCATTTGCCACCCCCCGCGACCGTCAGCGCCTGATCAACCGCATCGCCGCCCGCGCTTGCTGCTGGCCAGAGTGAGCTGAACGGCACACTTCGTTACTGAAAGTTGGAACGCGAAGGCGAATCCGACCGAAAGTACTGTCAGCGCGTGTCACACTTTGATCAAGAACGTTCGTTTCAGCATCCCGCGGTGAGCGCAGCGCTCTCCGCGCGCAATGCTATTTCCGCTGAGATGGCGGTAGCGGGGCGGGCTGGTCATGACCCATTCGATCGTTTCTGGCAGGAAGCACAGAGTGCACCTCACTCAGTGGGGCATGCGGCGTGGGTGTTAGCGTCGGACGCCTACGCGCAGATGCGTGAAGACCTTGCTGGATTTGACCCATCGGAATACCAAGGGAACGAAGGCGCCATGGGTGCTGAAGTTTCTGAGTCGTTTGGCAAGCACTCCAAGGCACTCGCCGCACTGGCTACACCAGTGGCGGGCGCAGCGGCCACCGCATCCCGCTCGGCTCGTTTGGCTCCGGCGGTGGCATCGGAGGCAACTCATCGGCCCGCAGCTCGCCGTCGCCGTGAGCGCCTGCAGACGGCGGGTTGGTTTGTGCTCGGCGGCGTCGGCGGATTGCTCTTGGCATCCGCGGTGCACCTCATGCAGATGGTGCTGGCGTGGCGCTGACGCCTGACCCTGCAATTCTTGATGAGATGGCCGCCATCACTGGTCATCGGTTCCGCGATCCGTCACTGGCTGCGATCGCACTCGTGCACTCATCAGCAGCTGATGGGCGATTGAACTCCAACGAGCGCCTGGAATTCCTTGGCGATTCCGTCTTAGGGTTCATTGTGTGCACGCACCTGTTCGCTGAGCGCCCAGACTTTCTGGAGGGCGAACTCACCAAGGTGAAGTCGAACATTGTCAGCGGGCGCGTCTGTGCCGAACTTGCCGCTGAGTGTGGCATGGAAAGTTGGATGCGCATTGATAAGGGGGTTCGTGGTCCACAAGGGCTTCCCGAGAGCCTGCTAGCAGGTGTCTTTGAAGCCGTGGTGGGCGCTCTGTACCTCGACGGCGGACTGGAAGCGGCCCGAGCATTTGTTCTGCCGCGCTTGGCGCTGCGGATTGATTCCGCGCTGCGACTGGGGCACCAACAGAATTTCAAGCAGGTGCTGCAGCAGTGCCTGGCGCAACTGGAAATGGGCGCTCCGCAGTACATGGTGCTCGACGAGCAAGGCCCGGATCATGCGAAGTGCTTTGAGATCTGCGTCCTGGCCGGAGCGCGCCGATTTGCAGGCGCATGGGGTCCGAGCAAGAAGCAGTCAGAACAACTGGCCGCGCTGGCCGCGCTCAAAGAACTTGGGATTGCCGCCGATACGCCTGAAGGCGAAATTCACATTACCTGGCC
>JBILYM010000243.1:0-3837 GCA_044377725.1 Phycisphaerales bacterium | reverse complement strand
AGTCTGCGGGCTATGAAACGGGGATTGATGGCGCCGCAGTGGAGCGTGCGATTTCGTCAATCACCCAGGTCCTGCGCGCGGATGCATCCTGACGCCATTCGCCAGCAACGCGCGTGAGTGGCGTGAGCGAGATGCTGTCATCAGAAACAGTGACTACGTGGGGCTGTCCTGGAAACGTGAAACTTCCGGTGTTCAGTACCAGTTTGCCCCGGACCAGCCATGCACCGGCTCGATGCGAATGCCCAGCAACAATTGCTTGTGGAATGGGTTCGGCCCGTTGCTGTGCGGCTGCGCCGGCGCGTTCTAAAAAGCGTGCCGACAATTCCGGAAACATGCGCCAGTAACCGATCACAACCGGAAACACCCATGGTCGAGCCGCCATGCGGCGTAGCACTGTGAATGGTGATGCGGCACTGTCGAACCCGCGTTCCGCAATGGCGGCGGCGCGTGCGGCAAGCAGGGTGCGTTCTGGTTCGGCGCATCCTGCAGCTGCTTGGTACGCGCGCGTAAATTCAGCGGCAACATGGTGAGCGGCAGCAGACCACGGCGCGATGGCTGGGTGAAATGCATGCCCGTGGGTGATGAGCACACGGCCGTTGGCGCGCAATGCGGAGAGTTCCCCGGTGGCAGGATCATGATTCCCTTCGATCCGCAGCACCGTGCTGCTGACCCGCGCAAGACGTTCGCGTAGTTCTGCCAGAAAGTCTTCACCGCGCATGCCGAATGCGCTTGATGCTGACTCCGCAGCATCGCCGTTCAGGATGACCTCGTGCGCGCCCTCAAGCGCAGTGATCAGTGCTGCTGGATTCGGCGCGGCCCGGAGGCCAAGGTGTAAGTCGGAAAGAATGACAACCTTCACGGGTCAGCCCTGATTGGAACTTGCTGCGGCGCGTCGGGCGGCAAGCTCAAGGAGCGAATCCGGATCGGTTGCATCCCAGGGCGCGGCGGCCACTCCCACATGAACGACGAGGGACCGTGGCCCATCACCGGGCAGGCGCGCAATTTCGGCGCGGAGTGCGGCGGCAAGTTCTTGCGTTGCTGATTCACGCGGAGATACAAGTACGAATCCGCCGTCATCAAGTCGGGCGAGTTCATCTCCGGGAACCACTGCCGCATCAAGAGCAGTGGCGATCCGGGCCATGAAGGGATTGTCAAGGAGTATTTGCGACCGGCGATTCCACAGTTCCACGTCCTCAATACGCAACAGCGAAACAGTGAGCGACTCGCGGCGTAAGCGCGCAGCAGCAATGCGGTGCGCAACCTGTTGGCGCAAGCGGGGCCACGATGGAAATCCGGTGGGGTCATCCCACAGACCACGCGGCGCGTGTGATCCAACCATGGCAGCCAGTTCTAGCCAGCGCTTTAACCAGAGCGCCCACGCAGCGCGCGCATCCGGAGCAAGCGGCGCAACAAATGCCCGACCTTCGCCGATCATGGTGGCGGTACCAGTCGCCACCATTGCATCTGCAGCGCTACCAGTGATGATGCGCGCGAGTTCTTCGCCGGTACGTTCGCGAATAGCGCGTAGTGCGAGTTGTTCAAAGTTGGGTGCGCCGGAAAGTAACGCCTGCACCAAGTCAGTGTCGCCGATGCAGCGTGGTGCGCCGGTCGGAAGTGCAACGGCATCGGCCGCTACTGATTCCGTGACGACCGGTGCAGCGAAGCTGGCAGGTTCATCGGTTGCAACATCCAACACCTTCGCTTCGTGGGCGGGTGTGGGCGCAAATCGGTCAGGACCGAGCAGGAGAGAGAGTTCCTCCGCGCTCAGTTCGATCCGACGCGACAGTCGTTCGGCGTGCGAGTGCTCGGACACGAAACCGAGTGTAACCTCGGTGGGACGTTACTTTTGTGTCCTCCGCGCGAGTATTTCCGCAGGAATTGCCGGTCCAAGCCCTTCGAAATGCCCCCGCAGTGAAGGAAAGTGCGGCGTTTGGGCTACACTGCGCGACTCTCGCCGCTCCCGGTTCATTCCGGGGGCTCCTACTCCGAGAAGCCAAGGCGAGCTGGCAGCGCGTGCTGTCAGGACACTTCACCCAGTCGGAACGAGCATCTATGTCAAACGAATCTTCAGGTAACGGTTACGGTTCTTCCGCCTCTTACGGTTCTGGCTCGCGCGATCGCGATCGTGGCGACCGTGGTGATCGCGGCGACCGTGGTGATCGCGATGGCGGCTCTTCATACGGCTCCCGCGACCGCGAGAATCAACCACCAGCCTTCGGCGCCGTCGCCGTGGCCCCCGGCGAGCGCTCTGCCAAGCAGAAGCTCACCATCGACTACAAGAACATTGACGACCTACGTCGCGTGCTCACTTCCAACGGCAAGATCATCTCGCGCAAGCGAGCCGGTCTCTCCGCCCGCGACCAGTCACGCGTCGCTCAGGCCATCAAGCGCGCGCGCTTCATGGCACTGATCCCGTACGCCAGCCTGCTTTCCTAATCCAAAGCACGCAGCAACTGCTGAAACAATCACGACGGGCGCCACTTGAAGGTGGCGCCCGTCGGTCGTTTTCGGTGGTGGTGTTCTGCTCTCGCTCTGCTAATTGCGCCGGAAGATCCGGGTGCATTGCTTCGCAAAGCTGCGGACGCGCGTGAGAAGTACACGTGAGCGCAGCCTGCGCAGTCCTTCATCAGTGCGTGCCAACGTCAAGCCGCGACGCACCCAACTGCTGGCGCCGGCCAAGTCGCCGGTACGCAGTGCAGCCAGTGCCAGATTGTGATGGCTGAGGGCGCACTTGGGGTCGAGTTTCAGTGCTTGCAGACTGGCCTCGCGTCCGCCAGCGATATCGTTTGATTCAAAGCGCGCTCGTGCCAGTGCGCGCCACGCGTCCGGTTCTGCCGTGTGCAGCTTTACAAATTCGGGAATGATTTTGGCGGCCGAATCCCACTCGCGCAACAAGGCGAGCAATGCGCCAGCCCGCGCAAACACAGCGCTGTGCGCGCGCAGGGTGCGCACACGTTCATGTTCCGGGCGCGACGCAAATCGATCATCCGACTGCGGCGTCTCCGGCAGACCTTCGGCAAGGAGCGCGCGCATGGTTTCGCGGGCTTCGCGAATTCGACCACGCCGAAACTGTGCATCGGCAAGGTCAAGGCGCACCAGATTTCGTTCTGGCTCCAACTTCAGTACCAATTCAAATTCAATGGCCGCTCTGTCAAAGCGCGCGGCGCGCAGGTCAAGGGCACCAAGCATGTGGTGTGCTTGCACGTTCGCTGGCTCGATCTCCACTATGCGGCGCAACTTTTCTGCGGCATCGGATTCGCGGCCAAGATGCGCAAGCGTCTCGGCGCAACCAAGGAGTGCTTCAATGTAGCCAGGCTGCTCGCGCAGTACATGCATGTAATTCTGGAGCGCCTTGGAGTGGTCGCCTTGATTGGCAAGGCAGCGCGCGTACATGGTGCGCACTTCCGCCATCTCTGGGTCATGGCGCAACGCTTCGCGATAGCACCACGCTGCTCGAGCCATATCGCCTTGTTCTTCAAGGCCGGACGCCATGGCGATCATGGAGAACGCAGGACTCTCAACGAATTCTTGCGCTTCATAGAAGGCATCGCGCGCATCGTCGTGGCGACCAACGGTGGAGAGCAGCCGGATGCGTCGCGCGTGCGACTCATCGGACTCGCGGTCGAGCGAAACGGCCCGCTCCACGTAACGCAACGCCGATGCGGTGTCGCCTTCAATCTCATCAACCGATGCGGCGGCCAGCAATGGCTCGGGCGCATCGGGATCAAGTTCATGGCATCGCAAGTATGAAGCGCGTGCCTCTTTGGAGCGTTCGGTTTGTTCAAGCAGGCGACCAAGGTGGAAGTGCCATTCCGGGCGATCCGGATTGCGCGCGAG
>JBILYM010000242.1:0-3855 GCA_044377725.1 Phycisphaerales bacterium | reverse complement strand
TCCTTGAGTTCAGCAAACGCCATACCTAAGAGTTCGCGGTGCATCGTGGCCCACGTGCGCGCCGTCCGAACGCGTGCCAGTTGATCGGAACGACCAACGATGTGCATACGCCGTTCGTCATCAAGCGCCAGTTCAACATCCGGAGCCATCGGGCAGGAAATGCCCAGCGAACGAAGTCCGCGCAGCAGCGGAACGAGCTTCAGTGGCAGTTCCGCAATCGGCAGCGCGGCAAACGCGGGAGCCGAGCGAGCAGGCGCGGCGTGAGAAGTGTGCGGCGCGGCGTGAGACGTGTGCGCTGCTGGGTGCGAAGTGTGCGGCACGGCGTGAGACGCGTGCATTGACTGCGGCGCGTGCGTAGGTTGCGAGGTATGCGCAACATGCTCAGCCTGTCCGGAACGCGGCGCGTGCGTGGTGTCCATAGCGGAGTCCCCGTGTGCAAGTGGTTCTTGGCGCGAAGTGAACGGCTGTGGCATGCTTGGGAACTTTGGTTCCACCGTGGCCGTTTCGGTGTGCATCACCAGCGATGCCGCCGGCATGTCCGCATCAAATCGATGTAATGCGCCCGTACGAGCGCTCTCAAGTTCCCGGGTGAATTGCACAATTGGCGGGCATTCTTCAGCTGGATACGTCGCGCGAGCGCTTGACTCAACGCGCTCAATGCGCGGTAAGCAGGCCACGGTTTCCACGTCTACTCCAAGAAACGACCGCGCCGCATCGCCAAGCCGAGCGGCGGCGTGGGCTGCCTGCTCCGTGGTTGCGCCAACGATGACCAGTCCGACGCGCTCAATCGGCGTGCCGGCATTGACGCCTTCATCCGCCAGGTATTTCAAGCGTAAATACGCACCGGTGACGGCTGCTTCATCGGCGCCGGTCATCAAGAGAATTTCTTGCCCAGCAGCAAGCACTTCAGCGGGCGATGTTTCGGCGGGAACACAAATGAGCCAGCGACGAACAGTGCTCGCCGCACGCGGGAGCCAACGCGAAACCGCGGCCGGTCCAGCGGGCGGCACTTGTCGGCCATCGGCGCGCAGCAATTCAATAGTGACGTCATCGCGCTCAAAGCGAACCAACGCAGTGGGACCAGCGATGCGCGCCACCGCGTCGGCAAATTGCGTGGTCCACAATCCGGCCATCACTGGAAGGTTGCCAACAAGGACGGTGGTCACCGCACCAAGAGTGGGTCCATCCGTGGTGCGTGCTGCCTGACCTTCGCTACCGTTTCCGGTAGTGAAGAGCGCGGCCAAACTTCCGAATGCATCACCGTTCAAACTCATGGTTTCCTCCGCGCTGCCTCCGCAGCCGCGCCTCTCGCTCGGCGCAGGCCGGCGAGCACTCACACAGGAAACACCGTCGAGCTGAGTACCGAGCGTCAGACTGACGCTCCCGGCACATCCTGCTCGTGCCCCGACGCCGGGGCGCCCGAGATTCGCATGCGCTGCGCGAGCTCCGCCGCGCGGCCAGTGCCTGCAAGTCTCGGGAGGGTGTGGCCGTCGGAGGTCATGACTGAATCTCCGGGACCTTCGGCAACATACACCGCAGCGGCGGCAGCGCCATGGTCAACCGCTTGGGATTCTGCGGAAACCGTTGCTTGTGTGGCCACGATCCACTCCGCCAGGGCGCGAAAGTCGTCGTGGGCGGGGGAACCGGGGGCGAACGCCACCACGGACTGCCCGTAGCTCACCGCTTCGCGTAGCACCTCATGCTCACGAATCGGAGTGGGCGCAATATGAGCGGTGAATTTACGGCCGATCGCACCCAGGATGTCGTGCGAAAGCTGGCTGCCATCGCGGTGCAGCGTGGGAACAATGCGGACCGCGAGCTTTCGCCCCACTTGTTCGGCCAGCGCGCCGATGGTGGCAACCTGCCGCTCGGCGCCGCGGAGGGCAAAGAAGCCGGTTTCCACCGGAACGAGTGCCTCGTCAGCGGCGCGGAGTGCGTTGAAGGTCAGGTAGCCGATGGTGGGCGGGCAATCGATGACGCATCGGTCAAAGTGTGGCGCCACGCGTTCGAGGTATCTCATGAGACGCCGGTCACGGTCTGGGAGTGAAACGAGCCCCCCGCGCGCACTTTCCAGGCCAGCAAGCGCCACCGTGCAGGGCGCCAGGCGCAGCCCGCGCGCCACTTCCCACAGCCACCCGAGCGGATCGCTGCCTCCGGGTGGCTCGCACAGGAGTGCCTGCGCCAGACTGAATTCGATGCGTGTGTCAGGAACGCCAAGTCCGGCGGCGCAATGGCCTTGCGGATCCATATCAACAAGCAGAACTCGTTCGCCTCGCTCGGCTAGTGTGGCGGCAAGGTTGATGGCGGTAGTGGTCTTTCCAGACCCGCCCTTCTGATTGACGACGGCTATTGTTCGCATCCGAGGATTCGTGTCCAACGGCCGCATCCGTGCGGCGAGCGCCTGAGCGAGGTAGATCGGCGCTTCGGGGAAGGATGCTTGATATTGGAAGTCGCGATCAGCGGGCGATCAGCGACCGATCACCGGGCGCCCACTGCGCGCCAGGCTGCATCGAGCGCGGGATCGGCAACATCGCGCACCACCCGCACATCGCCGAGGCTGAACGGTACCACCAGCCGGAGCGCGCCGCCCTGTTTCTTCTTGTCGGAGCCCATGGCCTCTGTGAGGGCGGCCACCGAACGGGGTGACGGAATGGCTGTTGGCAATCCAAGCTGTTGCAGCGTGGTGCGAACGGCGTGTTCGGCGTCGGGCGTTCCGCTTCCAAGCTCCACTGCCAATCGACATGCCGCGACGGTGCCGATGGCCACCGCTTCGCCATGCGTGCATTCATCATGGAGCAATGCCTCAATGGCATGGGCGAACGTGTGCCCAAGATTCAAGACGGCACGCCGACCCTGCTCACGCTCATCGGCTCCAACAACATCAGCCTTAATACGCACGTTGCGTTCCACCAATTCGGCAAGCGTTGCGGGGTCATGCGCAAGAATCGGATCGATGCGCTCCACCATCCATGCCAACATGCCTGGATCTGCGATCACTGCGTGCTTCACACACTCAGCAAGGCCGGAGCGCAGTTCACGTACCGGAAGTGTTGCGAGCGATTCGGGATCACAAATCACCAGGGACGGCTGCGAAAACGAACCAATGATGTTCTTTGCCAACGAACCATCGGGGCGCGCCAAATTCACTGCGGTCTTTCCACCAACCGCGGCGTCAACCATCGCAAGAAGCGTGGTCGGAACTTGTACGCATGCAATACCACGCATGTACGTGGCAGCTGCAAATCCAGCAACATCACCAACCACACCGCCACCCACGGCAACCACTGCTCCAGCGCGATCGATTCCATCGGCAAGCATGCGCTCGCAGAGGTCACCAAGCGTGGCAAGCGTCTTCATGTCTTCCGATGCATTGATGGCAATGCGTGCAACGCGAATGCCAGCATCACGGAACGAACGATCAACCGCTGCGGCCGCGGATGATTCCACCGCGGTATCACAAATGATGGCCACTGACGAAGGTCGCAACCCCACCGCTGCCATCCGTTCCGCAACATGGCGAACGGCGCCACGTGCAACTTCCACGGGATATGTCGAAGCGTCGGTGCGAACGATGATTGAGTGAAGTCCGTCCATCTATCGACAGGCTAACGACTAAATAGGTGCCGTTCACCCCTGTCCCTATTTTCGGGGCATCACTGCGCTACCAACGGCGTGAATTCCACGCAGTTCTCAACACCGTTACCTGGCCGCAGGCGCCGGAGAGGACTGGGCCGCGCTCAGCGGCCGTCCTCGTAAGGCGAATGCGGGCCAGTACGCGGGCGCGCGGTTGAAGTGAGTTGAGTCGTTGACCGCCCCCTCCGTTGCGCGCGGGACCCTCGGACGCGGACGGCTGCG
>JBILYM010000241.1:0-3859 GCA_044377725.1 Phycisphaerales bacterium | reverse complement strand
AGCGCCAATTGGCAAAATCCTTGAGATGCAACTTCTTGCACGCAAAGAGAATTGCCGCCATCGCAAGCCCGGCGATGATGAATCGAATGCCACTCAGGAGTGCTGGTGGAAAGCTTGCCATGGCAAACTTGCTGGCAAGGTAGGTGGAACCCCAGAAGACATACAGGGCCACGAACGCCACCACGGTGGTGCTGCTCGATCGTGCCTGAACTTCGCCACCAGGCGTGGTACTCACGGAGCTTCAGTTTGCCACGACGCCGGGTCGGCGCCGATCTTCATGCCCAAGTCAGAGAGCGAACGCATGGTTGCCTCTTGGAAAATGCCCTCCGTGGGTGCCTTCCAAGAATCGGGAATGGCCATCCAGCGAACTTCAATGTCGCCATCGCCGCGGAGTTGGTTGACCTCGGCCATGGAATACAAGTGCCGGAGCGCAATGGTTGTTGAAGCGCGCACGGCCACCTCAAGCGCGCGGGAGATCACGCTCGGCCACGTCGGTTGTACGGTGACGGGTTGCGCAGCCGCATAGTTATTGAGAATGACCCAGTAGCGAATCTTGGGGATCGATTCACCGGCGTAGATGCGCTTCCATGTTGCACCGAAGGTTTCATCGCGTTTGAATGCACCACCGTAAATGATGTTGCTGGTCACCGCGCCATCGACGTAGAGCGATCCATCGATCTCACGGGGTGGGAATGCGCCGGGAATTCCCGAGGAAGCCAGCAGAATGTTCTGCAGCCGACGAATGTTTCCGTCCTCAGTGGCCTGCTTTGCCGCAAAGCTCCAATTGAATGGCTGCGCGCTGCCATCGTCCATATTGGTGGTCTGAATGACCACAATGCGTCCGGTTTCAAACTCCTTGGCAATGCGCTTGGCGAAGTCCATGTCAATGAACTTGTCCACTTCGCGCTCCAGTCCAGGGACTTCCGCAAAGCTGGCATTGTCCGGCAGGAAGAACAGGGGGCCGCGTGACTTCACCCAGTCTGGCTTTGGATTGCGGTACAGGTCATCGATCGCCTTCAAGTCCTTTGCAGTGCCGAGGTATGCAAACGGTGCGATCAAGGCGCCGGTACTCACACCGGATACCACTTGAAACTTCGGGAGCGCGGTGGGGCCAGCGGGCAGGCCGCTCCAGCCAATCAAGACGCCAGTTCCGAAGGCACCCCAGTCGCCGCCGCCGGAAACAACCAATACGTCAACGCTCGCTTGTGGTTCATTGGCACGGCGCTCATGCACGTTCTTGACCAAGAATTCCATCCACATGCGATTGCCGTCATTGAATCGCTTCTTGATGTCCGCGCGCTTGGCCAGCAGTTCGGATTCCGGCTGGACGGGTCGGCGCTGCGCACACGCTGGAAGCGCCACGGCGCTGACGGTGATGGCGATGCAAGCGATAGCGATATTGGCAAGTGTGCGCATAGGGGCAAGATTCTATAGATCTCGTTGGGGCTTGTGCAGGCTGCCGGCGTTCAGAATCGAATATCCCAAGCAAGAATCGGGCCCCACAGGATCAGGTCGGTGGTGACTCGGTTCGTGCTATCGGCGGAGTAATCGTCAGCAATGGCTCGCATTCCGATAGAGAGCGTGCACGGGTGCTCAAAGCAGCGGAAGTCAAATCCAAACAGCGCGGTGACTTGCCACGTCAGTTGCGAGGAGAGTGTGAATCCTCCCGCATCTCCGGCGAGTGAGAATCGTCCTGCATCACCAAACGGTGTTTCCCACATTCCACCGAAGATTGGATCCGCCCATACGGATGAAGCGGAATCGCTGACTGGATAGTCCGTAGCGTCGACCTGGGTGTTGGCCCAGAAGATGCGCGCGCCGGTATACGGAGCAAGTGTGGGGCCGCGTCGTCCGCGGCTGTCCACTGATGGCTCCAGGAGGTTGTATGCAATACACGCATCAGAGATCATCAGACTCATGGTGGTGCTGAAGCGCGCGCCGGACGGAGTAGTGACTTTGTCGAATCCAAGTCTGATCCAAGTGATGTCAGTGAACGCCTCGAATCGGTCATAGGCCACGGTCACACGCCCCGACAGTCCGATCACCGAGTCAGTGTTATCCAAGATATCGATGAAGCTCTCCTCGACGTTCGCCGTGCGATCGCCAACGCCGACGGAGCCGGACACGGACGGCATCCAGATCTGCGGGCGGAAGTCGAGCGAGAATCCATGCGGGTCGATGATCGGGAACTCGGGCGGGGTGGAGTCGGTGACTTGGGCGTTGGCCGCCGCCGGAGCATGGGCCAGCGCGCTCTCGGCGGGCGGCGCGGCATGCTGCGGATCGACTACTTGTGAAGCGGCGAACGTTGGAGCCGGTATCTGCGTGTCCGCAAACAAATCATTGCCAATGACCGTGCAGCAGATCAGAAATGCAAGGGTTCCGGTGTCGAGCGGTTTCATGGTGATTTACGACGGGGAAGGCTAGTGGACGCCCCTACAATCCGGGAATGTCTGCCCACCCGACCAACAGTTCCACGAAGACTCCCGTTTCTACCGCGCCTGCCGCGCCGACGAAGCCCGCCATCAACCCAGAGACGGTGACGCTCTCTGGCTACGTGATCGACGAGCGCTACGGCCCTGCCACGGTGCACACCACGGACCCTGCTGACGCTTCCAAGCCGCATGCGCGCATCGGCGAGCCCGGCGTCTTCCCGTTCACGCGCGGCGTTCACAAGACGATGTACCGCGATCGCCTCTGGACCATGCGGCAGTTTGCGGGCTTCGGTTCTGC
The DNA here is from genome assembly GCA_044377725.1 of Phycisphaerales bacterium. Lineage (GTDB taxonomy): Bacteria > Planctomycetota > Phycisphaerae > Phycisphaerales > SM1A02 > UBA966. The sequence continues at coordinate 1,129 of JBILYM010000241.1, read as the reverse complement.
TGACGACACCAATCGCCGCTTCAAGTACCTGCTTGAGAATGCCAAGGGCACCAAGGCGAACACCGGTCTTTCCACTGCGTTCGATCTGCCCACCCTGATGGGGCGTGATTCCGACGATGCGTTGTCCGCAGGCGAAGTTGGTCGTTGCGGCGTGGCGATCAGCACGATCGAAGACATGCATCGCTTGTACGCGGACATTCCGATCGGCGAGGTCACGGTGAGTCAGACCATCAACGGTCCTGCTGCGGTCATCTGGGCGATGTACTTGGCGATGGCGAAGGAGCGCGGTGTCGATTGGAGCACGGTCGGCGGCACACTGCAGAACGACATTCTCAAGGAGTTCCACGCGCAGAATGAGTTCATCTATCCGCCGGAAGCGAGCGTCAAGCTGGTAGTGGACACCATTGAGTTCGCCGCGCAGCACCTACCGAAGTGGAACTCCGTCAGCATCTCCGGTTACCACATTCGCGAGGCTGGTTCAAGCGCCACGCAAGAACTGGCGTTCACGTTGCGCGATGGAATGGAATACGCAGAGGCGTGCATCAAGCGTGGCATGCCGGTGGATACGTTCGCACCGCGCCTGAGTTTCTTCTTCAACAGTCACAACGAATTCTTCGAGGAAATCTGCAAACTTCGTGCTGCTCGCCGCATTTGGGCGAACGCCATGCGCGACCGTTTCGGCGCAAAGAACGAACGCAGCATGTTGATGCGCACGCATGTGCAGACCGCTGGATGCAGCCTGACGGAGCAGCAGCCGCTCAACAACATTGTGCGTGTGGCGTTCCAGGCGATGGCCGGCGTGCTTGGCGGGTGCCAGAGTTTGCATACGGACAGCATGGATGAGACGCTTGGTTTGCCCACCGAGGCTGCCGTTCGCGTGGCCTTGCGCACGCAGCAGATTCTTGCGCATGAAACCGGCGTGCATCGCACAGTCGATCCGCTGGGCGGCAGTTGGTACGTGGAAGCGCTGACCGACCAAATGGAGAAAGACGCGAACCAGTTCATCAAGGAAATTGATGACATGGGCGGCGTGGTTGCTGGAATTCACAAGGGCTACTTCCGCCGGCAGATTGCTGAGGCGAGTTACCGCTTCGGTCAAGAGATGGAAGCGGGAGACCGCATCGTGGTT
>JBILYM010000240.1:0-3861 GCA_044377725.1 Phycisphaerales bacterium | reverse complement strand
CTAGCAGTGGCCGCCCTTTTTCTTTGCAATTTCTCTTTTGCCATGCGCCGCCGCCGCTTCCATAGGATGCCGCCCCACGCCCGCTTTCCAAGAGAGTGGCCACGCCCGCCAGTTGAACGAGGAACTTCCATGCACGCAGCGAACGAGACATACCGCGACGGATCCACTGAATTTGAAGGTTTCCTGGCCTACGACGGCGCCCGTGACATGCGCCGACCGGCGGTCTTGGTGTTCCATCAATGGTCGGGATGCTCTGCGCTTGAAACGGAAAAAGCGGAATGGCTTGCCGGACTTGGCTACGCGGCACTGGCGGTCGACATGTACGGCAAGGGCAAGCGTGGCACGACTCCTGAAGAGAACAATGCATTGATGACGCCGATCGTCAGCGATCGAGCCCTACTTCGGCAGCGGATTGATGCAGCGGTCCGACATGTGAAGTCACTTCCAATGGTGGACTCAGAGCGGATCTGTGCAATCGGATTCTGCTTCGGCGGCTTGTGCGTCCTTGACCTCGCGCGTGCGGGCGTGAGCGGTGTCCGCGGCAGCGTCAGTCTGCACGGGTTGCTTGGATCGTTTGACGCTACGAAACTCCAGCGCCCCGCGCAGATGCAGACCAAGGTATTGGCACTGCACGGTTGGAACGACCCGATGGCGCGCCCCGATGCGGTCGAAGCATTTGCGCGTGAAATGACCGAGCACGGCGCTGATTGGCAATTGCACGCCTTCGGTGGCTGCGGCCACGCATTCACCAACCCAGCCGCGCAAGACGCGAAGGCCGGCATGCAATACAACCCGCTTGCTGATGCGCGCAGCCTCGAGATGGTGAAGGACTTCCTGGCCGAAGTCTTTGGTCCAGCATGGGCAACCAAAGTAACGATGTGCCCTATGCCGAAGTAGGTGCCGTTCACCACTGTCCCTATTTTCGGAGGTTTCCCCTGCCTACCAACGGCGTGAATTCCACGTTTCGTCGAACACACCAACCTGGCCGCAGGCGCCGGAGAGGACTGGGCCGCGCTCAGCGGCCGTCCTCGTAAGGCGAATGCGGGCCAGTACGCAGGCGCGCGGTCGAAGTGAGTTCAGCCGCCCCCCGCCCCCTCCGTTGCGCGCGGGACCCTCGGACGCGGACGGCTGCGCTCCACAAGGTTCCGCTTAGCCTCGGGCGAAACTGTTCGTCCGGTTGGCACCCACGGGGCGTACGTCCAACTGCCGGACTTCTCAGTTTCACACGCCGCTTACCGAGGATCCCGTGCTCACTGCGAGGGCTCGAACACGGAAAGCACTTGCATGCCAAGGATTGTGGAACGTCATGATCTGGCCGCAGGCGCCGGAGAGGATAGGGCCGCGCTCAGCGGCCATCCTCGTAAGGCGAATGCGGGCCAGTACGCAACCGTAATGCAACAACGAGCCCCAACACGAAGTCGTGATGCATCAACGCGACCCCTGGTCGCACTCGCCGAAGAGGACTGGGCCGCGCTCAGCGGCCGTCCTCGTAAGGCGAATGCGGGCCAGTACGCAGGCGTAATGAAACATCACTGACTAGCACGACATCGTGATGCCGCACTGCCGACCCAGTCCGCAACTCAGGGTTTGACAATCTCCGTAACGCTCGTCCCATCCGCCTTACGAAACGTCACTTCAAACTGCCCACCGCGCGCCAGCGGTAGAACAGCCTTGCCGTCCGCGCCCGCCGTTCCGCGCGCGACCAGCTCCCCCGCCCACATGACTTCGATGTTCGCCGCCCCGCCACCAGGCACCGTCACCGGATGTTCCACCGCGTCCGTATAGAAGCGCGTGATATTCACCGCCGGTACGTATTCAATCTCAAATGCCCACACCAACGGATACTTCGTGTTGGTTGGCCGCCACACGGCTGCGTAGACCGCGTGCACCCAATCATCCGGGTCGGTTTCGGTCAGGCAACGTTCTTGCACCCAGTCCACGCCGCGCGGATCGCTGCCCGAGTCGCCGACGTTGTACCAACGGTTCCACCACACTTCTACCCAGTTATGGTTTCCCTGCACCTTCTTCCACGCTGGGCAACCAACCATGCGCGCCGGAATTCCGCACGCGCGGCAGGCATCGATCACCAAGATGCTCAGCCCGGTGCAACTTGCGTAGTTGAGCTCCATGCTCTCATACGGCGATTGATCAGGCTTCTTGCGCTTGGTGGCATGAAAGTGCACGTTGAGCGCATCAGGAAGATGATCGTTGATCCACTTGGTGGCGTCGATCGGATCCTTGAACTTCCACGCCTCCTTGGTGAAGCGATCAAAGAAATCTTGGCGCCAATCATCACGGCGTTCGTTGACGTTGGCGTATGGAAGCACGTACTGGCGGAAGATGGACTCCGGCATGTCCTGGCCCCATGGAGCCTCCAGCCGTGCGCGTTCCGCAAGGCGCACGTTCTTTAACAGGAACTCGGCCGTCAGCGCCTTGAGATCAATCTCCGGCATGGTGGCGATCAACCATTCCATGTCGGCGCGGTACGCGGGCTCAATGGACTCGATCGCTTGCTTCAGTGCAACAGCGTTGTCGCCCGCGCGTTCGAGCGAGCGGGCAAGATCAGGCTGCGACTCGGCGGGCGTGCTTGATGGCGGCGGTGGCGGAGGCGGGCATACGCTCGGCACCGGAGGAGATGCTGGTGGCGCGGTTGCGGCTGCGGTCGGCTGCGTCTGCAGCGCAAGTACGAGCATGGCAATGATCATCCCCGGATCCTAAGAGATCCAGAATTGACCAGGTTGAAGTGGGGACGCGTAACCGAAAGACAGTGACCAACACCAGCCGTTCATGCGGCCACACAAATTAGGAACAGTGGTGGACGGCACCTATTTAACGGGTATCCAGCGCCTATTTACCAGCTGCGTTTGCCGCGGCGGCCTTGCTTGTATTTGGAGCGATCGCGGCCCTTGCGGCCTCGTTCGCCTTGGCCCGGTGCGAAACCGCCGCCGTCACGTGGGGCCGAGCCCGGCTTCTGCTGACGGATGTTGGTCAGGTCGCGCGGACTCAAGTTGTCCAGGTCCTTGCGGGGCGAAAGCTTGGTGACGGTGAGATCCATCTTGCGCGCCGCAAGATCAATCATGGCAATCGTGACTTGCACGCGGTCGCCAAGACCGATGGACATTCCACTGCGCGGCGCAACCAAGCGGCCAGTCAGTTCATTCAGAATCCAGTGGTCGGCGCGCGTCATGCCCGCAGGCAATTCGCTGACACGCGCGGCACCCTCGGCCAGCACTTCTTCAAGGCTCAAGAACACCAACGAAGTGCCGCTGAGCCCAGTGACCAACGCATCGAACGTATCTGCCATGCGATGCTCTTTGAGATAGCTCAACACCAGGAAGGTGCGCAAATCACGCTCCGCTTCCTCAGCGTTACGCTCCGTCTCGCTGCAGTGCATACCGATGCGCACCAATGTACTTTCATCAATCACGCGATCATCCGCTTCAAGTCGATGCGCCAAATCGCGACGCTTCTTGCCGCCGGTCTTGGTGCCGTTCTCAGTTGCATCCAAGTACGCAGCAAGCGCGCGATGCACAGTGAGATCCGGGTAGCGGCGAATCGGACTTGTGAAGTGTGCGTAGTGTTCGCTGGCGAGCGCGTAGTGACCAACCAGCGCCGGCGAATAGGTGGCCTTGGATAGCGTGCGCAGCACTGCAAAGTGGATGGCACGCGCGGCCTCGCCCTCAGCAGTTGCTTGCAACAACGCCTGCAAATCCCGGCGTGTTGGCTCTTCCGGCAGGCGGAATTTGGCAATACGCGCAAACGTGCGCAGCGTTTCCATGTCGCCAAATGTTGGCTCCGGATGGATGCGTCGCAGGAGCGGCAGGCCCAAGTCACTGAAGGTGCGTGCCAGCGCTTCGTTGG